>CAXRES010000231.1:0-3974 GCA_964229575.1 Alphaproteobacteria bacterium | reverse complement strand
AGGATCGCCACCGCTTCGCCATCTTCGACGTCGAGACTGATGCCGCGGAGAATCTCGACCGGGCCCGCGCGGGATTGCAGTTTGAGGCGAACGTCCTCAAGATGAATCATGAACCGTACTGCCTTCCGCAAACGGCCGGCCCGCGGCCGGCGACCCCACGGGGATATGTGGCCTTGACCCGGATTGTCAATGTTTTCGCCCGTTTTGCCATCGTCTTCGCCGCCGTCATTGTGCTGGCGATCATGGCGGTTTTGCGGCCCGCGGCGGGCGAACCGCTGCGTATCCTGGCGCTGGGCGACAGCCTGACCGCGGGCTACGGCCTGGCCGCGGCGGAAGCCTTCCCGGCGCGCCTTGAGGCGGCGCTCAGGCAGAAGGGCCATGATGTCGTCGTCGTCAACGCGGGCGTTTCGGGCGACACAACGGCGGGCGGGCGGGCGCGCATCGGCTGGTCGCTCGGCGGGACGCCGCGTCCCGACGCGGTGATCGTGGCGCTCGGCTCCAACGATGCGCTCCGCGGACTGGAACCGGCGGAGACCCGGGCCAATCTCGAAGCGATCCTCGGCGAAATCAGGAAGGCCGGGCTGCCCGCGCTGCTCGCCGGCATGAAGGCGCCGCGCAATCTCGGCCCCGACTACGTGCGCGAGTTCGAAGCGGTGTTCCCGGCGGCGGCAAAGCGCTACGATGCGCTCCACTACCCGTTCTTCCTCGAAGGAGTGGCGCTGGTGGCGTCGCTCAATCAGGCCGACGGCATTCATCCGAACGAAAAGGGCGTGGCGCGCATGGTCGCCGGTCTGCTGCCGCTTGTCGAACAACTGATCGCGCGCGCGCGCCGGTCCGCGCGATGATCGGGGCCGCCTTCCGTTCCGGCCACGGCGCGGGCGAGGACTGGGGCCGCGTCGCCAAGACGCTCGCCGACCAGCTCGGCCCCGGAACGGGTTCGCGTTCGGGTCTCGGTTTTCTCTACGTCACCGAAACGCTCGCGGGCGATATCGGAAGCATCCTCACCTTTCTGCGCGAGACCACCGGCGTCGACGACTGGGTGGGCGCGGCGGGTTTCGGCGTCGCGGCGAACCGCGCCGAATACTTCAACGAACCGGCGGGCGCGGCGTTGGTGGCGCCCCTCGGGCGCGGCGATTACCACCTTTTGCGCTCCATCGTCACCGACCGTCCGGGCGCCAACGGCGTCGGCCGCTTCGCCGCCGGCGGCGTGCCGGTCGCCGTGGTGCACGGCGACGCCACCAACGGCCCCCTGCCCGACATCGTTTCCGCGCTCGCCGATGAAAGCGGCGCCTTTCTCGTGGGCGGGCTGACGGCGCTTGCCGCGCGCGCCCAGATCGCGGGCGAGGTGACGGGCGGCGGACTTTCGGGCGTCATGCTGGCGCCCGGCGTCGGCGCGATCACCGGTCTCACGCAGGGCTGCTCGCCCATCGGCCCCGCGCACATCATCACCGACGGGCGCGCCAACGTGCTGGTGGAACTCGACCGGCGGCCGTCGCTCGATGTCTTTGTCGAAGACATCGGCCCCGATCTTGCCGCCCATCTCGAACGCGCCGGGCACATGGTCCACGCGGCGCTCGCGGTTCCGGGCTCCGACAAGGGCGATTATCTGGTCCGCAACATCACCGGGATCGATCCCGACCGCGGCCTGATGGCAATCGGCGAAACCATCGACACCGGACAGGCGCTGACCTTCTGCACGCGCAACCGCGACACGGCGACGGCCGATCTCAGGCGCATGGCGGGCGACATGGCGCGCCGTCTGGGCTCTCCGCCGCGGGCGGGTCTTTATTTTTCCTGTATCGCGCGCGGGCCCAACCTGTTCGCGCCACCGGGGCGCGAAATGGCGCTGATCGCCGAAGCGCTCGGCGATTTTCCCATCGCCGGATTCTACGCCAACGGCGAGATTTTCAATCACCGCCTGTACGGCTATACCGGCGTGCTGCTGCTGTTCCCGTGATCCGCCTGTTCACCGGCATAGAGCTGCCGCAATCGGCGCGCGAGCATCTCGCCTCCATCGCGGGCGGCGTTCCGGGGGCGCGCTGGGTTCCGGCGGAAAACCTGCACCTGACGCTGCGTTTCATCGGCAACGTGGACGAAACGACGGCGGCCGATCTCGACGCGGCCCTGATGCAGGTGCGCGGTGCGCCGTTCGATCTCGCCATCGAAGGGGCGGGCTCCTTCAGCCGCGGGCGCTTTCCCTCGATGCTGTGGGCGGGCGTGGCCAGGAGCGAAGCGCTCGCGCGCCTGCATGAGCGGATCGATTCGACGCTTCAGCGCGCCGGGTGCGAACCGGAGACCCGCAAGTTCACCCCTCATGTGACGCTCGCCCGTCTTGATCATGCGCCCCGCGACCGGGTCGAGGCCTTCGTCGCCGATCATGCGCTGATGCGCCTGCCCGTGTTCCGGGTCGAACATTTCACGCTTTTTTCATCGACCCTCGGCCACGACCATCCGACCTACGTGGCGGAAGTCGCCTATCCGCTCGCGGGCTGAACCTCAGGGCTTGAGCCCATGCCCGTCAGGGCTTGAGCCCATGCCCGTCGATGAGATGGGCAAGCAGGCCGCGGGCCGCCGCCTCGCACAGATCGAGCACGCGCTCGAAGCCCTCCATGCCGCCGTAATAGGGGTCGGGCACGCTCTCGCCGAGATGCGGGGCGAATTCGAGAAACAGGCGCAGCTTTTCGCGCCCGCGCGTGCCCGTCATATGGGCGAGCGTTCGGAGGTTCCCCTTGTCCATCGCAACGATTATGTCGAAATCGAGGAAGTCCTCGGGCCGCGCCTTGCGCGCGCGCAAATGTGCGATGTCGATGCCGCGCGCGAGCGCCGCGCGCTGCGTGCGCCGGTCCGGCGCCTCGCCCGCGTGTTCGTCGATGGTGCCCGCCGAGTCGGCGACGATGGCATGGGCAAGCCCGGCTTCGGCCACCAGCTTCTCGAACACGCCTTGCGCGGTGGGGGAGCGGCAGATGTTTCCCATGCAGACGAACAGGACGCGGATCACGGTTTCCTCCGGGGCGGGCGGGCAGGATGAACGAAAGACGGCGCCGGTGTAAAGTCGCGCCGTTGCCGAAACCGTCCCCGCGCAACCGCCTGTGGCGCAGGCAGAACCCGTGGTTCGAGGCCGAAGTGGCGCCATCGAGTCGCGCGCGCGTCTGGAAGCTGATCGGTCAGGCGCGGCGCGCGCGGCGCGTACCGAGAACGCAACCCGCCAGATAGCCCGCCGTGCAGAGCAGAAGCCCGTAGAGATTGACGCCGAGGTCGTCGGCATAGGCGCCCCTGCCGATGTCGATCCAGTCGGGGAAGATCTGCGCGCCGGTCGCGCTTTCGATCGTCATCAGGACGCCGAGTGCGAGGCCCGGCCAGAACGCGAGGTGGAAACTCGCCGGGCCTGCGCCGCGCATGAAGGCGAGCAGGAAAATCGGCGCCAGCCCCATCACCATCGTCCCCGAAATCGTCGTCGCGGCGATGATCGCCGGCCCCACCTTGTCGCCGAGATAGATGCCGAGGAGCGGCAGGTTGCCGGCGACGGCAATGGCGACCATGACGATCCTGCCGAAGCGTTTGTCGCCGTCATCGGGCGCCGCCGTCGCCGCCGGCCAGTCGCGCCCGGCGAGCTTGGCGGCCGAGGCGAAGGTCGAATCCAGCGTCGATCCGGCGCTGGTCAGCATGATGGCGTTGAACACGAGCAGCACCGGCAGGCCGAGCGAGGCCGGCACCGCCACCGACATGCTGCCCGAAAGGCCGAAGGCGCGCCCGTAGAGCCCGACGGTGGAAAACAGCACGATGAACGCGCCCGCCACAAGCCCGGCCAGCGCGAAGGCCTTCACCATGACCCTGGGATCGGTGATGAAACCGCGGTCGGTCATGACCGGATCGTGGAACGGGTAGCTCAGCACCTGCACGAGTGCGAGACCGCAGAAGGTCAGCCCGGCGGCGCAGGCGGCGGGCGGCAATTGCGGCAGGCCGCGCGCCAGCAG
>CAXRES010000230.1:0-11923 GCA_964229575.1 Alphaproteobacteria bacterium | reverse complement strand
CGGCCCCGACGCCTCCCCGCGGGGGGGCCGGCCCGCGCGCGCGCCGCTCGGCCGTCGGCACGGCTTCGAGCCGGCGCGCGAGATCGGCGTCCGACAGCCTGCTTGCCACCGGGCGGCTGAGCCGGTCCCAGGTCGGCACGTAGACGGCCTTGTAGGCGTGCTCGTCCGACCACTTGAGCCACAGCCGCATCTCGGCGCGCGCCAGCGGGTCGGCGGGCGTCAGCGGAGGGGTCGGCAGAATGTCGTCGATATAGGCGATGATGACGGAGGATTCGACGATCGCATGGCCGTCATGGACCAGCGTCGGCACGACGCCGGCGGGATTGAGCCTCAGGTAGTCCGGCGAATGCTGCTCGAAGGCCTGGAGGTTGACCAGCCGGCTTTCGAACGCCGCCCCCTTCTCGAACAGCGCGAGGCGCGCCTTCTTCGAGCAGGTCGAGGCAAGGCCATGATAGAGGGTCAGCATCGGGTTCGGCCTTCCTGCGTATTTCCGGTTGCCCCGCGGCCGGAGGCAGCGCCATGATGCCAGAGCGGAGCCGGGCCGTCAGCACCCGGCGGCCGCAAGGGCCCAAGGGAGGAAGCGCGATGGACATCGTACAGCCGATTGCGGTGGCGCTCGGCGCGTCGTGGGCGAGCGGCATCAATCTCTACGCCGCGATCCTGACGCTGGGCGTGCTCGGCATCACCGGGAATATCGTGCTGCCGCCCGATCTCGCCATCCTCGCCAATCCGCTGGTCATCGCCGCGGCGGGGCTGATGTATGCGGTCGAATTCTTCGCCGACAAGGTGCCCGGCGTCGATTCCCTGTGGGACACCATCCACACCTTCATCCGTATCCCCGCGGGCGCGGTGCTGGCGGCGGGCGCCGTCGGCCAGATGGGCCCGGGGGTCGAGATCGCGGCGGCGCTGGTCGGCGGCGCGCTGGCCGCGTCCACCCACGCGACGAAAGCGGGCACGCGCGTCGTCGTCAATACATCGCCCGAGCCCTTTTCCAACTGGTTCCTCAGCATCGGCGAGGACATCGCGGTTTTCGTCGGCATGTGGGCCGCGCTCAAGCATCCGGTGGCGTTCCTCGTCGCGCTCGCGCTGTTCATCGCCTTCATGGCCTGGCTGCTGCCCAGAATCTGGCGCGGCGTGAAGCGCGCGTTCCGCTGGCTGTTCGGCAACAAGGGCACGCCGGAGACGCCGCCCGGCGCGCAACCGGCATCGCGCAACGACGACCAAAAGCCGTAAAGCGTCGCGTAACGCGTGCGAGGCCGGAGCGCTTCAGCGCCAGACGTTCCGGTTTCTGAAAACAGAAGAACGGGCACGGCCCCACGGGAGAAGTGCCGCGGCGCCAACGGAGGAGGAAACTCATGACGAGCGGGACACCTCGCTTTGCCGCGCTGGCGGCCGCTTTGGCGGCGCTGGTTCTTTCACCCACCCCGGCCGCGGCCGAGGTCGCCCTGCCCCAGCAGGTGACGATGGTCATCGGCTCGGCCGCGGGCGGCGGCTTCGACAAGTACGGACGGCTGGTCGCCCGCCACCTGCCCAGGCACCTGCCGGGCAATCCCACCATCGTCGTGCAGAACATGCCGGGCGCGGGCGGCATCAAGTCGCTCACCTGGCTCTACAACACGGCATCGAAGGACGGCAGGCATTTCGCGCTGATCTCGGCGGCGGCGGCGTTTGCGCCGCTGCTGGTCGACCGAGCCCTGCCCTACGACCCGCCGAAGTTCACCTATCTCCTCAGCCTCAACAAGCTCAACAACATGCTGCTGGTCTGGCACACGACGCCGTTCCACACGGCCGATCAGATCTTCAGGCAGGAAATGATCCTCGGCAATTCGAGCGGCCCGTCGGCCGTCATTCCGGCGATGATGAACCGGCTGGTCGGCACCAGGTTCAAGGTGATCGGCGGCTACAACGGCACCAACGGCATGTCGATGGCGATCGAGAACGGCGAGGTGCAGGGCTCGATCAACTACGAATGGGACAGCATCACCGGCTCGCGCACCGACTGGCTCAACAACAAGAAGATCCGCATCATCATGCAGATGACGATGGAGCCGGTGGACGACCCGCTGCTCAAGGGCATTCCCCATATCGGCGCTTACGTGAAGGACAAGGAGGCGCGCGACATGCTGGATATCCTGCTGGCCAAGCAGACGCTGGGCCGTCCCCTGATGGGCCCGCCCGGCATGGCGGCGGACGTCACGGGCGCCTACCGCAAGGCGCTCGGCGATACGCTCAGGGACGGCGAATTCCAGAAGCAGGCCGCGACGGCGCGCATGTCGATGAACCCGGTTTCGGGCGAAGAACTCGCGGCCTTCATGGCGCGCATCTATTCGATCCCGCAAAGCACGGTAAAGAAGCTGCACGAGGAGATCAGGCTGGCGGAAAAAGGCATCGTCAAGCGACCGGGCTCCTCCGAAGGCAAGAAGCAAAAGCAGTCCGAAGGCGCGGAATAGTCCGGCCGTTCAAAATGAAAGGGCCCGGCGCAATGTCCGGGCCCTTCGCTTTTACGCCGCGTCCGCTCGATCAGTTGTTCTTCGCTTTCTTGCGGCCGCTGTCGGCCGGATTGAGGATCATTTTCATGCGCTCGACGATGTGCGGCGGCGCAGCGAACATCTTTTCGACGAGCTCCTGCACTTTTTCGCCCGACGAAGCGGCGATATCGATGCGCGATTTCTTCGCGTCCGCCAGGAACTTCGGGTCATTCAGCGTCGTCATGAAACCCGTGCGCAGGATCTTCACCTGCTCGGCCGGGCTGCCCGGCGGCGCGATGAAAGGCCGGCCGAATACCTGCTGGGCGACGACGGTTTCCATGACCTGGCGGTCCTCGGCGTTCTTGATGAAGTCCCAGATCAGCGGGATGCCTTTCTTCGTCAACTCCGGGTCCGCATCGATGGCGACCTGGACCAGCGGATGGACGAGCCCCTGTTCGAGCCACTGCGGGCGCTGGGCGAGGAAGCTCGTCCAGTCGAAGCCGCAAATGCCGTCGACCTCGCCGCGCTCCATGGCGAGCACGATGTCGACCGAACCCTTGTAGCCCTGCACCAGCTCGAACTTCGTGCCCGAAAGCGCGTTGTGCAGCAGCACATAATCCTTGGTCGAGCCGCCGGCGGCGGAAGCGCCCATGATGGTCCTGCGCTTCTGGGCATCGGCGAAGGTCTTGGTCTGCGAGGACTTGTAGGTGAAGCACAGCCGCGTGCCGCTGTCGGCGCTCGCCAGGTACACGAACTTCGTCGGGTCGTAGCGGGTGAGCAGCTTGGCGTCGATCAGCGGGTTGGCGATGGCGCCGGGATAGACCGCGCCGATGACCAGGCCGTTCTTCGGCGCCGCCGAATAGATGTAGCTGGCGAGCTTGCTCGAACCGGCGCCCGGCTGGTTCTTGTGAACGATGGCGGGACGGCCCGGGATATGCCCGGCGAGATGCCGGCCGATGGCCCGCGCATAGACGTCGTAGCCGCCGCCGGGATTGCCGCCGATCAGGAATTCGATCTGCTTGCCGGCGTAATAGTCGGCAGCGAATGCGCCGGGCGCCGCCATGGCGCCGATAGCGCTTGCAAGGGCGGCCGCAGCCAGCCGCAGGGTTACGCGAGATGCCATTCATCCTCCCTTGCCCGCCCATGATGGCGGGCTCGACGTTGATTTTACCCCCGTGCGGCCGGGGCAAAAAAGCAAAAGGGTCCGGCCGGCGGCCGGACCCTTCGCGGATATGGGGCGAGCGATGGGAATCGAACCCACGACATCCAGATCCACAATCTGGCGCTCTAACCAACTGAGCTACGCCCGCCATGGAAAGGCGACTAAGTAGTGAATAGCCGGGGCCCCGTCAAGGCGTGGCACCGGGCAAAGGACGGGGCTGCCAACACCGCCATTGCATAGATTTTAGACAAGCTGCCCTGTATTTATGCAATTATCCTCCATGCGCCGCCCCGAGCATGGAAAAATATTAAATAACCATTTGTAAATAAAGGGAAAAGTCAATTGGCACAGGCCGTGCTATAAACTCAACATAGCCTGCCAGAAGTTCCCCTCAGTCCCGCCCGTCCCTCGCGCCGGTTCGCCGGCATCAACCCCAAGGATTGGACCCGCCGCTGCAATGAAAAAGATCGAAGCCATCATCAAGCCCTTCAAGCTCGATGAGGTGAAGGAAGCCCTTCACGAAATCGGACTGCAGGGCATGACCGTGACCGAGGCCAAGGGCTTCGGCCGACAGAAAGGCCACACGGAATTATACCGAGGCGCCGAATACGTCGTAGACTTCCTGCCCAAGGTCAAGATCGAAATCGTCATGGATGACGCGCTGGTCGAACGCGCGATCGAAGCCATCACGAACGCCGCCCGCACGGGGCGCATCGGCGACGGCAAGATTTTCGTGTCCACGGTGGAAGAAGTGATCCGCATCCGGACCGGCGAAACCGGAAGCGAAGCCGTCTGATTTTCAGTTTTTCCCGGCCGCGCAACGCGTCGTGCCGGCCGGGTCTCTAACACGAACCAACGACGAGACAACAAAAGGGAAGTTGTGACAATGGCCGACGAGGTTAAAAAAGTCCTCCAGATGATCAAGGACAACGACGTGAAATACGTCGATTTCCGGTTCACCGATCCGCGGGGCAAGTGGCACCACACGGCGCAGACCGTCGCCACCATCAACGAAGACATCTTCGCCGAAGGCATCATGTTCGACGGCTCGTCGATCGCCGGCTGGAAGGCGATCAACGAATCGGACATGACCCTCATGCCGGATCCGTCCACGGCGGTCATGGACCCGTTCACGGCGCAGCCCCAGCTCATCCTGTTCTGCGACATTCTTGAGCCTTCCACCGGCCAGCCCTATGCGCGCGATCCCCGCTCCACGGCGAAGCTCGCCGAGGCCTATCTCGCCTCGACCGGCATCGGCGACAAGGCGTTCTTCGGTCCGGAAGCCGAATTCTTCGTGTTCGACAGCGTGCGCTTCAAGAACTCGATGGAACACTGCTTCTACAAGATCGACTCGAGCGAAGGCCCCTGGACCTCGGGCGACGAATACGAGGAAGGCAACGTCGGCCACCGCCCGACGGTGAAGGGCGGCTACTTCCCGGTTCCGCCGGTCGACTCGATGACCGATCTCCGCGCCGAGATGACCACGGTGATGGCCGAGATGGGCCTCAACATGGAAAAGCACCACCACGAAGTGGCGGCGGCGCAGATGGAACTGGGCGACCGCTTCGGCACGCTGGTGAAAAAAGCCGACCAGATGCAGATATACAAGTATGTCGTGCATAACGTCGCCCATTCCTACGGCAAGACGGCGACGTTCATGCCGAAGCCGCTCTGTGGCGACAACGGCTCGGGCATGCACTGCCACCAGTCGATCTGGAAGGGCGACAAGAACATCTTTGCCGGATCGGGCTATGCCGACCTGTCGGAGACCTGCCTGCATTACATCGGCGGCATCATCAAGCACGCCAAGGCGATCAACGCTTTCACCAACCCGACCACCAACAGCTACAAGCGCCTGGTGCCGGGCTTCGAAGCGCCGGTGCTGCTCGCCTACTCGGCGCGCAACCGTTCGGCCTCCTGCCGCATCCCCTATGCGGCCAGTCCGAAGGGCAAGCGCGTCGAGGTCCGCTTCCCCGACCCGACCGCCAATCCCTACCTCGCCTTCGCGGCGATGCTGATGGCCGGTCTCGACGGCATCCAGAACAAGATCGACCCGGGCGAAGCGATGGACAAGGACCTCTACGATCTGCCGCCGGAGGAACTGGTCAACGTTCCGACCGTCTGCGGCAGCTTGCGCGAGGCGCTCGACAGCCTGTGGGCCGACAAGGCCTTCCTGCTCAAGGGCGACGTCTTCACCGAAGACCAGATCAAGGCCTACTGCGATCTCAAGTGGCAGGAAGTGGTCGCCTTCGAGACCGCGCCGCACCCGATCGAGTTCCAGATGTACTACTCCTGCTAAGCTGCGGGACGATCGAAGCCTACGGCCGGCCACCCCTCGGGGTGGCCGGATTTTTTCGCCCTCAGCCTCCCGCCCCGTCCTCTTCCGACGCCGCACCGATCGATATTGCCGCATACCCCGCCGACCCGGATAATCGGCGGTACGAACCGGCGCCTGCCCTCCGCCGAGGATGGTCGAGACGCGCCGGATGCTGCGGCACCATGCCGGGACATGGCAGGCGGTTCCCTTGCCCCCGTCGCGGATGCCGCGCCGACAACAGGTCCACCGGCGAAAGGCCTGCGGGCCAGAGGGAGGTCAAATCATGCCCATCGCGTCGCGTCGCGCTTGTCGTTTCCTGGTTCCCGCACTGGTTGCCGCCCTGCCCTTCGCCCATCCGGTCGCGGCAGCGGACGAGCCATCGGCCTTTTACGCCGGCAAACAACTCAGCCTGATCATCGCCACGCCGCCCGGCGGCGGTTACGACACTTATGCCCGCGTCGTCGCGCGGCACATCGGCCGCCACATCCCGGGCCGACCCGGCGTGGTGCCGCAGAACATGCCGGGCGCCGGCGGCATCAAGGCCGCCTCCTACCTCTACAATGTCGCGCCCAAGGACGGCCTTGCCCTCGGCGCCGTCCATCCGAGCGCCATCATGGAACCGCTGATGGGGGCAAAGAAGCCCCAGTACGATTCCTCGCGCTTCAACTACATCGGCAGCGCCAACAGCGAGACGTCGCTCTGCGTTCTGCGCACCGATGCCGCGGTGAAGAGCTTCAAGGATGCGCTCGAACGCCAGGCGGTGCTCGGCACCGCGAGCCGCGGCGGCTCCACCGGCGCCTTCGCCGCCACCTACAACAACGTTCTCGGCGCCAAGTTCAAACTGGTGAGCGGCTATCGCGGCACCCACGAGATCTCGCTTGCCATGGAACGCGGCGAAATCCAGGGCTTCTGCGGCCAGTTCTGGTCGAGCCTGATGACCCAGACCCCGAACTGGGAGAAGGAAGGCAAGATCAGGGTAATCGCGCAGGAAGGCCTGAAGGGCCGCCCCGAGCTCGACAAGCTGGGCGTGCCGCTCGCCTTCAGCTTCGCCGGCACCGATGAGGCCCGCGGCATCCTGCGCCTGATGTACGCGCCGCTCATGTTCGGCCGTCCCTACATCATGCCCCCGGGCGTGCCCGAGGCCCGGGTCCAGGCGATGCGCGAGGCTTTCGCCGCGGCGATGAAGGACGGCGGACTGCTCGCCGACGCAGCCAAGGCGCGGCTCGAAATCAACCCCGTCGGCGGCGCCGAAGTGCGCGACCTGGTGGCAAGCCTCTACGCCATGCCGGCCAGCGTGGTGAAGCGCGCCCAGGACGCCCGCTTGCACTGAAAGCACCGCCGCGCCGCCGCGCGGCCAGGCCCGAAGCTCCGGGGCGGACCGACAAGCGGCTTGCCTCGCGCCCCTGCCCACCCCTATATCTAGGGCCTGCCCGCCGGATTGCGGGCCATATTTCGGGATCAGGGCATGGCGGATCTGTTTTCTTCCTCTAAAACGGGCTCCAAATCCGGCAAGGCCGAGAGCAAGGGCAAGGCGAGCTATTCGGCCAAGGATATCGAGGTCCTCGAAGGGCTCGAACCCGTCCGCCGCCGGCCGGGCATGTACATCGGCGGCACCGACGAAGCGGCGATGCACCACCTGGCCGCGGAAATTCTCGATAACGCCATGGACGAGGCGGTGGCGGGCGAAGCCTCGCGCATCGAGATCGCGCTCGAGCCCGGCAACTGGCTGACCGTGCGCGACGACGGCCGCGGCATACCGGTCGACCCGCATCCCAAGTTCAAGAACCGCTCGGCGCTCGAGGTCATCCTCACCACGCTGCATTCGGGCGGCAAGTTCTCGGCCAAGGTCTATGAAACCTCGGGCGGCCTGCACGGCGTCGGCCTGTCGGTGGTCAACGCGCTGGCCGACACGCTGGAAGTCGAGGTGGCGCGCGAAAAGAAGCTGTGGACGCAGACCTACGAGCGCGGCAAGCCCAAGGGCAAGCTCAAGAACGCGGGCGCCGCCCCCAACCGCCGCGGCACCACGATCCGTTTCCATCCAGATACCGAGATATTCGGCGCCGAGGCGGAGTTCCGTCCCGCCCGCCTCTACCGCATGGCGCGGGCCAAGGCGCATCTGCACCGCGGCGTCGAGATCGTCTGGACATGCGACAAGACGCTGCTCGCCGCCAGGGACGAAACGCCGGAAAAGGCGGTGCTGCATTTCCCGGGCGGACTCGCCGATTTCGTGACCGAGGAACTGGGCGACCGGCGCAGCTTCACGCCGCAGCCGTTCGCCGGCGAAGGCAAGCTCGTAGCGAATGGCGATGCGGAAGGCCGCATCGAATGGGCGCTGACCTGGCCCGCCGACGGCGAAGGCCGCCTCGATTCCTATTGCAATACCATTCCGACGCCGCAAGGAGGAACGCACGAGGCCGGCCTGCGCGCGGGCCTCTCGCGCTCGATCAAGGCCTATGGCGAACTGGTCGGCAACCGCAAGGCCGGCCAGGTCACCGCCGACGACGTGATGGAAGGCGTGCTCGGCGCGCTGTCGGTGTTCATCCGCGACCCGCAGTTCCAGGGCCAGACCAAGGAAAAGCTCGCCTCGGCCAACGTCACCCGCATGGTGGAAACGGCGATCAAGGATCACTTCGACCACTGGCTCGCCGCCGATCCGGCCACCGCCAACCGGCTCCTCGAAGCGCTGATCGAGCGCGCCGAGGAGCGCGCCCGCCTCAAGCGCGACAAGGAACAGATCCGCAAATCGGCGACCCGCAAGTTGCGCCTGCCGGGCAAGCTGTCCGACTGTTCGGAAGGCTCCTCGGACGGCACGGAAATCTTCCTGGTCGAAGGCGATTCGGCGGGCGGTTCGGCCAAGCAGGCGCGCGACCGGCGCATCCAGGCGGTGCTGCCGCTGCGCGGCAAGATTCTCAACGTCGCCACGGCGACCAGCGAGAAGATGCAGGGCAACCAGGAAATCGCCGATCTGACGCTGGCGCTCGGTTGCGGCGCAGGCACGCGATTCGATCTTTCCAAGCTGCGCTACGAGCGCGTCATCATCATGACCGATGCCGACGTCGACGGCGCGCACATCGCCTCGCTGCTCATCACCTTCTTCTACCGCGAGATGCCGGATCTGATCGAAGCCGGGCGCCTCTACCTCGCCGTGCCGCCGCTCTACCGCCTGACCCAGGGCGGCCATAGCGAATACGCCCGCGACGACGCCCATAAGGAAGAGTTGCTCAAGTCGGCGTTCAAGGGACGGGGCAAGGTCGAAATCAGCCGCTTCAAGGGGTTGGGCGAAATGCCGCCGAGCCAGCTCAAGGAAACCACCATGGATCCCGGCCGACGCACCCTGCTGCGCGTGGTCATCCCCGAGGGCGCCCACAAGGAGACCCAGCAACGGGTCGAAAGCCTGATGGGCCGCCGGCCGGAACTGCGCCTCAAGTTCATCCAGGAACACGCCCGCGAGGCGGCGGACCTGGACGTCTGAGGACGCACCGGCCCGGCTTGCACACCCGTGTCGCGCGGGCAACGCCACGGGTTTTACCGGTTTGCGCACGCCGATGGGGAAATGCGCAAGACGGGCGGTTCACGCGCGGTTCAGGCCGAAAGTCCCGGATTCAAATATATTGTCCTGCGGCCCTTGCACGAACTCGCGAACGGCATCATCTGGATCAGAGGCGCAAAGCAATCCCGAGACGAGGTCTCCCATGTCCATGCGCGCAACCCGTTCCGCCGTATACGGCTCTCTGATCGTCCTCGGCGCCGTCGCCGCCTGCGCGGGCGACCAGCCGAGGAGCATAGGCACGCTGCATCCGACCACCTACGACTACCAGAATTTCAACACTTACCACCGCAACCGCGACACGCTCGTGGTCGTCTACGGCAATCCGCTCGCCGTCGATGACGCCGCGCTGGGCCGCGCAGTCGGCGACGCCATGCGCGCCTCGGGCGTGCAGTCGAACTTCACCACCGCGCCCGGCGCCAGCGCGGAAAAGAACCTGCGCGTCGTCGTTTCGTTCGGCCGGCGGCCCGACAACCGCGGGCTTTGCACCCTCAAGCCGGGAGACCGCGTGACGGTGGACCGTTCAGGCATCACCGAGGTGCATGCCGCATGGTGCTGGAGCGAGCGCGTCGATTCGGAAGTCTCGTCCTACGTGACGGCGATCACGAGCCTCGACGATCCGCGCTTCCGCGCGCTCTTCTCCCAGGCGACGCGGGAACTGTTTCCCGGCAGCAGGGACGTCAACAGGAACAACGGCCGATTGAAAATCGACGTCCCGTAAGGCTCGGCGAAATTCCGTTACTCCCGCCGCCGCCCGACACATCGAGAGAGAACTGCACGATGCACCCGGTTCGTATATTCCTTTCCGCCTTAGCATGCGTCGGCCTGGCCGCGGCATGCGCCGGCGGCGCCGTCAGCGTCCAGACGGAAATCGGCCGCGCCTACGACCTGAGCAACTTCGGCGCCTATCACGCCGGCCGCGATACCCGGGTCGACGTCATGGGCAGCACCTTCGGCATGGCCCCGCGCAACTTCGCCGATGCCGTGACCGCCGGCATGCAGGGACACAACAGCGGCGGGCGCACCAATTTCACGGCCACCCCGGGGCCGAGCGCCGCCCCCGGCATGCGGGTCGTCATGGCCTTCGACACGGTTCCGGCGGCCTCCACGATCTGCGAGGCCGCGAGCCTCGCGCCGGCCAAGGACCCCGGCGTAACCCTCCAGGCCGCCTGGTGCTTTGACGGGCGCGTCGATTCCTACGTCATCGCCCGCACGGGACCGGTCAAGGGACCGGAAGACCCCGCCTTCCGCGCCCTGGTCGCCCAGGCCACCCGCGACCTCTTTCCCACCGTCCGGGACCACAAGATCAACGAAATTACCGACGATAACTGACGTTTTCGGCCCTCCGCGCGCCGCCGGGCCCGGCCGGGACTTCGGACCTCGCTTTGTTCTTTAATCTTTAACGCCGATTGACTATGTTTGCGCCGCACCCGACGGGTGCCCATTTTCCCAGACAGGCAGAACCCATTCTTTGTCACTGACCGAAACTGATTCCGCTACGTTCGATGCCCTCGGCCTGTCCGAGAGCGTACTCAAGGCGGTCGCCGACGCCGGCTACCAGAAACCCACCCCGATCCAGGCCCAGGCCATTCCCTACGTCCTCATGGGGCGGGATATCCTCGGCTGCGCCCAGACCGGGACCGGCAAGACGGCATCCTTCACCCTGCCGATGATCGATATTCTCGCCTCGGGCCGGGCGCGCGCGCGCATGCCGCGCTCCCTGATCCTGACGCCGACGCGCGAACTGGCCGCGCAGATCGCCGAGAACTTCCAGGTCTACGGAAAACACAACAAGCTGACGATGGCGCTGCTTATCGGCGGCGAATCCTTCGGGCCGCAGCTCGAAAAGCTCGATCGCGGCGTCGACGTGCTGATCGCCACGCCCGGCCGCCTGATCGATCATTTCGAACGCGGCGGCATTTTGCTCAACGACGTGAAGATCCTCGTCATCGACGAGGCCGACCGCATGCTCGACATGGGCTTCATTCCCGACGTCGAGCGCATCGTGGGATTCCTGCCGCGCATCCGCCAGACCCTGTTCTTCTCCGCCACCTTCCCGCCGGAAGTCAAACGGCTGGCCGACAAGTTCCTGATGAATCCGAAGGAAATCACGGTCTCGCGCACGTCTTCGGCGGCCGAAACGGTGGAACATTCCATCGTCCGCTGCTCGGGCAAGGATTTCGAGAAACGCGCGGCGCTGCGCGCCGTGCTGGGTTCGGAGGAAGTGAAGAACGCGCTCGTCTTCTGCAATCGCAAGCGCGACGTCGACGTGGTCGCCAAATCGCTGATCCGCCATGGCTTCAGTGGCGGCGCCCTGCACGGCGACATGGCTCAGAGCACGCGGACCGAGACGCTCGAGGCGTTCAAGCAGACCAAGATGACTTTCCTCTGCTGCTCGGACGTTGCGGCCCGTGGTCTCGACATCGACG
>CAXRES010000229.1:0-9166 GCA_964229575.1 Alphaproteobacteria bacterium | reverse complement strand
AATATGGCGGTTGCCTGCGAAACCCAGCTTTGCCCGACGCCATAGGCCGAATGAATGCGCAATGTGCCCCTGGGAATGTTGGAGAGACTCAACGCTGAAAGACGCGCGCTCTCGATCATCGTCAAGGCGCTGGTGCAGCTTTCGTAAAATTCCTTGCCGGCCTCGGTCAGGGAAATATGCCGCGTCGAGCGATTGACGAGTTGCACGCCCATATCGGCTTCAAGTTGACTGAGGCGCCGGCTCGCAAGGCTTGGCGAAATGGACAATGTTGCGGCAGCGGCGGAAATGCCGCCCTTCTCGACAACCTTGGTGAAAATAACCAGATCGTTCAGATTTTTCATTCCACCGTGCCCCCCCTTGCCTGACGCCACCATTGCCGGGCAACGACCGGACATCATCAGGTCATAAAAGCGTGGCTCATGTTCAAATCAAATTCAGCATATTTGACGACATCTACACCGATTTTCCCAGTGCACTGGTGTGGTCCCCGAAAATAGGCCGTAGAGACTCGCGCCTGAATTCGCGTTTCCAGCGGCGTTTGAATCATCTCTGCAAAATTCGGCCGCGCGAAGGCCCGCCGAACCCGGGCTTTCGCGGCAGTAAATGATAAGTCCCTGATATGTGTGGAAAAGTGGTGGAGAGATGTTGCACACAAACTCAGCGCAAAAATGTGCATCACCCACTCCGTAAGTCTCAGATAACTCGCACTCTTTTTATCTCCGATTTTTTAGTACGCAGTGAAGATTGCTCAGCACCATGTCACTTGCGAACTCAGGACAAGATCAGAGTTTGCACCGACGTATTGCTAGCCACTTCGTCATGCAAACCAGGTCAAAAATACGCGCATGGTTTTGACCCGAATCTAGCCGCCAGAGATTTCTGCCCGAAATTGCGTTTCTTCGACGCAGTATTTCGTCTCTGCTGAATCTTGCCTCGCCAAACGCCGCGGAACTCCGCGGTTCCGGGCGTGTGGTTTATAAGTATCTGATTTACAATGGAAAGTGGTGGGCCCGCCAGGATTCGAACCTGGGACAACACCGTTATGAGCGGTGCGTTCTAACCGCTGAACTACAGGCCCTCCGAGGGGGAAGGTAACGGAGCGGGAGCCAAGGGCAAGGCCTTTCCGCGCGGGCCGCCCGGAAACGAAAACGGCGCCCGCCGGGCGCCGTTTCGCGGATGCAGACGGCCTTGCCGATCAGGTGTCGAGGAAGCTGCGCAGCAGGCGCGAGCGCGAAGGATGCTTGAGCTTCCTGAGCGCCTTGGCCTCGATCTGGCGTATGCGTTCGCGGGTGACCGAGAACTGCTGGCCGACTTCCTCCAGCGTATGATCGGTGTTCATGCCGATGCCGAAGCGCATGCGCAGCACGCGCTCCTCGCGCGGCGTGAGCGAGGCGAGAACCCGCGTCGTCGTCTCGCGCAGATTCGACTGGATGGCCGCTTCCACCGGCAGGACGGCGTTCTTGTCCTCGATGAAGTCGCCGAGATGCGAATCCTCCTCGGCGCCGATCGGCGTTTCGAGGCTGATCGGCTCCTTGGCGATCTTGAGCACCTTGCGCACCTTTTCGAGCGGCATGGCGAGGCGTTCGGCCAGTTCTTCCGGTGTCGGCTCGCGGCCGAACTCGTGCAGCATCTGGCGCGAGGTGCGCACCAGCTTGTTGATCGTTTCGATCCTGTGCACGGGGATGCGGATGGTGCGCGCCTGGTCGGCGATGGAACGGGTGATCGCCTGGCGAATCCACCACGGCGCATAGGTCGAACACTTGTAGCCGCGGCGGTATTCGAACTTGTCCACCGCCTTCATCAGGCCGATGTTGCCTTCCTGAATCAGGTCGAGGAACTGCAGGCCGCGGTTGGTGTATTTCTTGGCGATCGAAATGACGAGACGCAGGTTGGCCTCGACCATTTCCTTCTTGGCGCGGCTGGCCTCGCGCTCGCCGCGCTGCACGCGCTGGACGATGCGCTTGAATTCGGCGACGTCGAGCATCGCCAGATCGGCGATATCGGCGATATCCTTGCGGATATCCTTCACCTCGTCCTTGTGCTTGGTCGCGAAGGTATTCCAGCCCTTGTGCTTGAGGCGCGAAAGACGACGCGCCCAGTTGGGGTCGATTTCGCTGCCGGTGTAGCGCTCAAGGAAGTCTTCGCGGCTGACGCGGCACTTGAGCGCGAGGCGCAACAGGCGCCCCTCCAGCCCGACGAGGCGACGGTTGAGCCCGTAAAGCTCGTCCATCAGCTGCTCGATGCGGCCGTTGTTGAGATGCACGCCCTCCATCAGGTCGATCAGCTCGCGCGTCAGCTTCTCGTAGCGCTTGTCGTTGGCCGGCGGCAGGGCCTGGCCCTTGCGCGCCGCCGTCAGGCGCTTGTCCTGCAGGGTCTTGAGCTTCTTGTAAGTGGCCGCGATGGCGTCGAACTTGGCGAGCACGTCCGGCTTGATGCGGCTTTCCATGGTGGCGAGGGAAACATTGCCCTCGCCGTCGTCGTCGTAATCGTCGCCGTCCTCGCCCTCGGGCGCCGTCTCGCCGCCTTCTTCTTCGTCGCCCTTCCTGGCCTTTGCCGGCTTTTCGGCCTTCTCCGCCTTTTCGGCCTTGACCGGCTCGGCGGCGGGCGCCGCGGGCGCGGGCTGCGACTTGCCTTCGCCGTCCGGGCCGCCGCCGTAGGTGGCGTCCAGATCGATGATGTCGCGCAGCAGGACCTCGTCGTTCTTGAGCATCTCGCGCCAACGCATGAGCGAGGCGAGCGTCAGCGGGCTTTCGCAGATGCCGCCGATCATTTCCTCGCGGCCAGCCTCGATGCGCTTGGCGATCTCGATTTCGCCCTCGCGCGAGAGCAGCTCGACCGAGCCCATCTCGCGCAGGTACATGCGCACCGGATCGTCGGTGCGGCCGTATTCCTCTTCGGAGGATTTTTCCTCTTCGCCCTCTTCCTCGGCCGGCTGGGCCTCTTCGCCCTCGGCCGGCTGGGCGGCGTCCTCGCCCTCCTCGTTCTCGACGACGTTGATACCCATCTCGTTGAGATTGGCCATCACGTCTTCGATCTGCTCGGAGGAGAAATGCTCGGGCGGGAGCGCCGCGTTGAGCTCGTCATAAGTGACGTAGCCGCGCTCCTTGCCCTTGGCCAGCATCTTCTTGATGGTGGCGCCGAGCGAATCGATCACCGGGCCGCGGGGGGTCGCTTCCTCCTCGGCCTCTTCCGATTCCTTTTCCGTCGCCTTGCTCGGTTTCTTGGTCGCCATGCGCCGCTGTCCACTCTCTGTGACTGGTTCAGACCGGCTCGGTTCGGGCCGGTTGATTGCCTGCTGCGGTCCCGCCCGTGGGGGGACGAGCCAAACGCCGGCCGGCCCCTTCGGGAGCCGCCGCGAGAGGCCCTTCTTTTAGAAGCCCTTCATTTAAGGTGTAACCTCGATATGTTCAATACCCGTTAAACCCCGGAAAACCTTGAATTTGAAGAATTGATCCCGGGACCCCGCGACCGGCGGGCCCAAATCCCCTCAACCGCCCGGCTTGCGTCCCGAGGCCTGGCCGAATTCCTCGATCTCCGCCGCCATGTGGTCGGGGGCCTCGGCCTCGGCCTTGAGCGCCCGGAAGCGCTCCCATTGTTCCTCGGTCATGTCGGCGGCGAGCAGGTCCTCGCCCTCGGCCAGCGCCGCCTGCAGGTCGCCGAAGCGCCGGTGCAGGGCCAGCACCTGGCGGAAGCCGATCAGCGCATCTTCGTGCGCGGCGCCGGCGCGCGCGAACCAGTCGATGACCCGCGCCGCGGGCCCGGTCAGGGCCTCGACCGTGCGGACAAAGCCGCGCTCGGCCAGCGCCCGGGCGAGCCTGGCGGCATCGAGCGATTCGTTGCTCTCGGCCGCGTGGTGACCGGCGACATCGAGAATGGCCTGGCGCAGGCTGTCGTATTCGTGGCTGCCGATCTCGACGCGGGCGAAGTCGTCGGCGAGTTCGGCCAGAAGATCGGGATGGTTGAGGATGCAGGCAACCAATACGCGTTCGCGCGCCTCGGCGCGGCCGTCCTCGGATCCGATCAGCGGGTCGCTGGAGAGCGGCCCTCCGCGGGCGCGCTCGAACGATCCGCGGCCGAAGCCGCCGCCCTGGCCCATACGCCTGCGGGCGCCTGTAACCGGCGAGAAATCGGCGAAGGCTTCGCGCAGGCGGGCGCGGAATTCGCCGACGTAATGTTCCTGGACGGCGCGGTCGGCGATGGATCGCGCCCGCGCCATCAGGTTTTTTTCCACCAGCGCGCGCCGTTCGGGCGTATCGACAGGCTTGCCGCGCGTTTCCAAGTCCCAGATCACCCGGCTCATCGGCCGCGCCTGGGCGAGCGCCGAATCGATGCCGGCACGCCCGCGCTTGCGGACCAGGCTGTCGGGATCTTCGCCCTTGGGCAGTTCGACGAAACGCAGGCTGTGGCCCGGACGCAGAAGGGCCAGGGCGCGCTCGGCGGCGCGCGCCGCCGCCCTCTGGCCCGCCGCATCGCCGTCGAAGCAGAGCACCGGCTCCGGCACGACGCGCCATAGCGCCTCGATCTGGCTTTCGGTGAGCGCGGTGCCGAGCGGCGCCATCGCGGGGAAGCCCGCGCGCACCAGCGCGATCACGTCCAGGTAGCCTTCGGTGAGGACCAGGAGCCCCGTCTCGCGCGCCTGCTTCAGCGAATGCGACCAGCCGTAGAGATTATGGCCCTTCTGGAAGAGCGGCGTTTCCGGCGAGTTGAGATACTTGGGCTCGCCTTCGCCCATGATGCGCCCGCCGAAGGCGATGACGCGCCCGCGCCGGTCGAAGATCGGAAAGATGACGCGGCCGCGGAAACGGTCGTAGGACGCGCGTTCATCCTCGGGCTGGATCAGCAGGCCCGCCGTCACCAGCAGGCTTTCGCTCATCCCCGTTTTCATCAGCGCGGTCTTGAGCGCGCTGCGCGAATCGGGGGCATAGCCCAGGCGGAAGCGCGCGATGGTTTCCTCGTCGAGCCCGCGGCCCTTCAGGTAATCGCGCGCGCCTTGGCCGCGCGGGCCCCGCAGTTCACGCTCGAAGAAGGCACAGGCCGCCTCGCACACGGCATAGAGCGAAACGGCGGCTTCCGCGCGGCTGCGCTCCTCCGGGCTCGACCTGGGCAGCTCCAGCCCGGCGTCTTCGGCCAGCCGTTCCACCGTTTCGGGGAACGACAGGTTTTCCGCGCGCATGACGAAGCCGATGACGTCGCCGTGCGCGCCGCAGCCGAAGCAGTGATAGAAGCCCTTTTCCTCGTTGACCGTGAAGGACGGCGTCTTTTCGTTATGGAACGGACAGAGGCCGGAGAACTCGCGCCCCTTGCGCGTCAGCTTCACCTTGCGCGCGACGCGGTCGACGAGCCCGACACGGGCGCGAATCTCGTCGAGGAATTGCGGCGTGAAGCTCATCTCGGCCAGCGGGCAAACAGGCGCACCCCGCAAAGGGGTGCCGGGAGGGAATCATACAGGGGCCCCGGGGCGGAACTCAACGCTCGGGCCTGTGGATAACCGATTGGAGCGGGGAAAAGCGCGCAAACGCCGGAAAATTTCAGCCTGCGGCCAGGCGCGCCTTGACCAGGGCGGAGGCCTTGGTGAAGTCCATCTTGCCGGCGTAGCGTTCCTTGAGCGCCGACATGGTCTTGCCCATGTCCTTGATCGAGACGGCGCCGATGTCCTTCACCGTCGCGTCGATGGCAGCCGTCACTTCGTCTTCCGACATCTGCCTGGGCAGGAAGGTCTTGATGATCTCGATCTCTTCCTCTTCCTGCTGGACGAGGTCGGGGCGGTTGCCCTTCCGGTACTGGTCGATCGAATCATGGCGCTGCTTGATCATCTTCTGCAGCATTTCGAGGATGGCGTCTTCGCCGATGCCGTCCATGCCCTTGCCTTCGGTGCGCGAGGCGATGTCGCGATCCTTGAGCGCGGCGAGGATGAGGCGCAGCGTCGAGGTCGCGCGCGCGTCCTTCGCCTTCATGGCCGTCTTCAGGGCGTCGTTGATGTCCTGGCGCAGCATGGAGCCGGTCTCCTGCGGGAAAGCGCGGACCTTAGCGAATTTCGTCCGCTCTGGCAATGCCGAGGAAATTTATAACCGACTGAAAATAAAGGTATTTTTTTCACCCGCGGGCCTTGACGTAAGGCCCGCCAGCCTTTAATTAACGCGCGTTTGACCGCTGCCGCCGTCCGGCGCCAACGCTTCTCTCCCCGAAAGGGACCGAATTCATGGCGAAGGCCACAACGACGCCCCCCAAAGCGCGCGCGAAAGCGCGGCGGGGGGCAGTGGTTTCGCCCGCCGCCCCGCCCGGGACCCCCGCCGAACGCCTCGATTTCGCCGCCGCCCACCGGCCGCCCGGCGCCAATGCCGCCCTCGTGCTGGCCGACGGCACGGTGTACTGGGCCAAGGGCTTCGGCGCCGGCGCCACGACGGTCGGCGAGGTGTGCTTCAACACCTCGATCACCGGCTACCAGGAAATCCTCACCGATCCGTCCTACGCCGGGCAGATCATCACCTTCACCTTCCCGCATATCGGCAATGTCGGCGCCAACGACGAAGACATCGAGACGATCACGCCGGCGGCGCGCGGCCTCGTGGTGCGCGCCTCCGTCACCGAGCCCGCCAACTGGCGCGCCGTCGAACACCTCGAACACTGGCTGCTTTCCCACGGCCTGCCCGGCGTCGCCGGCATCGACACGCGCGCGCTGACCGCGCGCATCCGCGATACGGGCGCGCCCAACGGGGCGCTCGCCTTCGTGCCCAGGGGCGAGCCCGATCTCGCGGCGCTGCACAAGATGGCCGCGGGCTGGCCCGGGCTCGAAGGCATGGACCTGGCGCGCGACGTCACCTGCCGTCAGGCCTATTCCTGGGATGAGACGCGCTGGGAACCGGGCAAGGGCTACGGCGCGCTCGCCAATCCCCGTTTCCGGGTGGTGGCGATGGATTTCGGCGCCAAGCGCAACATCCTGCGCTGTCTGGCGAGCGCCGGCTGCGCCGTCACCGTGGTGCCGGCCGAAACCTCGGCGGGCGAAATCCTCGCGATGAACCCGGACGGCATCTTCCTGTCGAACGGTCCGGGCGACCCGGCCGCCACCGGCGCCTATGCGGTGCCGGCGATCCGCGAACTGATCGCGTCGGGCAAGCCGGTGTTCGGCATCTGCCTCGGCCACCAGTTGCTCGGCCTCGCTCTCGGCGCTCGTACCAAGAAGATGGCCATCGGGCATCGCGGCGCCAACCATCCGGTGAAGGACCTCGCCACCGGCAAGGTCGAGATCACCAGCCAGAACCACGGCTTCGTCGTGCTGGAGGACACCCTGCCGGCCGGCGTGGAAAAGACCCATGTGTCGCTGTTCGACGGCTCGCTCGAAGGGCTGCGCGTCAAGGACAGGCCGGTGTTCTCCGTCCAGTACCACCCGGAGGCCAGCCCGGGCCCGCAGGACAGCCATTACCTGTTCGACCGCTTCGTCAAGATGATGGAAGACGGGAAGAAGTAAAGATGCCCAAGCGCACAGACATCAAAAGCATCCTGATCATCGGCGCCGGGCCCATCGTCATCGGCCAGGCCTGCGAGTTCGACTATTCCGGCGCGCAGGCGTGCAAGGCGCTGAAGGAAGAAGGCTACCGGGTCATCCTGGTCAATTCCAACCCGGCCACGATCATGACGGATCCCGGCCTCGCCGATGCCACCTACATCGAGCCGATCACGCCCGAGATGGTCGAGAAGATCATCGCGCGCGAGCGGCCCGACGCGCTCCTGCCGACCATGGGCGGGCAGACGGCGCTCAACACGTCGCTGACGCTCGCCACGCGCGGCGTGCTCGCCAGGTACGGCGTCGAGATGATCGGCGCCGACAAGGCCGCCATCGACAAGGCCGAAGATCGCGAGCTGTTCAAGAACGCGATGGAGAAGATCGGCCTGTCCTGTCCCAGGGGCATGCTCGCCCACGACATGGAAGAGGCGAAGAAGGCGCTCGAACACGTCGGTCTGCCCGCCATCATCCGGCCGTCGTTTACGCTGGGCGGCACCGGCGGCGGCATCGCCTACAACCGCGACGAGTTCGAGCAGATCGTGGCGGGCGGCATCGACGCCTCGCCGACCGGCGAAGTGCTGGTCGAGGAATCGGTTCTGGGCTGGAAAGAATACGAGATGGAAGTGGTCCGCGACAAGGCGGACAACTGCATCATCGTCTGTGCGATCGAGAACGTCGACCCGATGGGCATCCACACGGGCGATTCGGTCACGGTGGCGCCGGCGCTGACCCTGACCGACAAGGAATACCAGATCATGCGCAACGCCTCGATCGCGGTGCTGCGCGAGATCGGCGTCGATACCGGCGGGTCGAACGTGCAGTTCGCCATCAACCCCGACGACGGGCGCATGGTGGTGATCGAGATGAACCCGCGCGTCTCGCGTTCCTCGGCGCTCGCCTCCAAGGCGACGGGCTTCCCCATCGCCAAGATCGCGGCCAAGCTCGCCGTGGGCTACACCCTCGACGAATTGAAGAACGACATCACCCGGGTGACGCCGGCCAGCTTCGAGCCGACCATCGACTACGTCGTCACCAAGATGCCGCGCTTCACCTTCGAGAAGTTCCCGGGCACCCAGCCGCTCCTGAACACCTCGATGAAGTCGGTGGGCGAGGCCATGTCGATCGGCCGCACCTTCGCCGAGAGCCTGCAGAAGGCCCTGCGCTCGATGGAAACGGGGCTCACCGGCCTCAACGAAGTGGAAATCCCGGGCGCCCAGGGTGCCGATCCCAAGGACGCCATCCGCAAGGCGCTCGCCAGCCCCACCCCCGACCGCCTGCTGGTCATCGCCCAGGCTTTCCGCGAGGGATTCGAGCTTGAGGAGATCCGGGACGCCTGCAAGTTCGACCCGTGGTTCCTGCGCCAGGTGCGCGCGCTCGTCGAGATCGAGGCGGAAGTGCGCAAGAAGGGCCTGCCCGGGGACGCGGCCGGAATGCAGCGGCTCAAGGCGATGGGCTTTTCCGACGCGCGCCTGGCCGAGCTTGCCGGGCTCAAGGAATCCGAGGTCGCCACGCGCCGCAAGCGCCTCAAGATCCATCCTGTCTACAAGCGCATCGACACCTGCGCCGCCGAATTCCGCTCGCTCACGCCCTACATGTATTCGACCTACGAAGGCGCCGGCCTGACCTTGGCCGAGAGCGAATCGGACGTGAGCGACCGCAAGAAGG
>CAXRES010000228.1:0-5023 GCA_964229575.1 Alphaproteobacteria bacterium | reverse complement strand
GGATGCCGCGCACTTCGTCCATGATGCCTTTCAGATCCTTCGCCTCGCCGCCCGAGAAGACCACCAGCCGGCGGCCGTCAAAGGACGACTGCACGACATGGGACACGCGCTGGGCCAGCGTGGCGCGCGGAATCTTGCGGTCCTCGTAGACCTTCTTGGCGGCGGCGAGTTCGAGGAAATCCGTCGGCGGCTTGACCTTGATGATGTGCGCGCCGAGAAGGGCGGCCATGTGCGCGGCATAGGCGCAGATGTCGAAGGCGGTTTCGCCGTCCTTCGTCAGGTCGCCGCCGCGCGGGTACGACCACATGACGACGGCGAGCCCCACGGCCTTGGCTTCTTCCGCCAGTTCGCGCGCTTCTTCCATCATGTCGAAGGCCATGTCGGACGCCGGATAGATGGTGAGCCCGATGGCCGAACAGCCGAGCCTGAGCGCGTCGCCGACCGAGCCGGTGACCGCCTGGTTGGCGTCGGCCTTGAAGCGGGCGAGCGAGTTGGACGAGTTCACTTTCAGGATCGTCGGGATGGCGCCGGCGAAGGAATCCGCCCCGGCCTCGATCATGCCGAGCGGCGCGGCATAGGCCGAGAGGCCCGCGTCGATCGCCAGCTTGAAGTGGTAGTGCGGGTCGTAGGCCGCCGGGTTCGGCGCGAAGGAGCGCGCCGGGCCGTGTTCGAAGCCCTGGTCGACGGGCAGGATCACCAGCTTGCCGGTGCCGCCGAGGCGGCCCTGCATCAAAATGCGGGCGAGGTTCGCCTTGGTGCCGGCGTTGTCGCTTTCGTAGTTGTCGAGGATCTTCTTGACGCGCTGGGTAATCTTCATGGCCTTTGTCCGTTCTCCCGTCTTCGCCCGGTGGGCGGTCTGTTGACCTCAGGAATAGCCGAGGGACAGGCGTTTTTCAATGCGCCCCGGTACGGGGCGCCCGCTTGTTCATCTCGCCCCGGTACGGCGCGGGCGCGTCGCCTTTCCCTTTGACCGGGAAAGATAATCGGTCGCCGCGCGGGCGGCATCGCGGGCGACGGTCAGGTCGCAGGCGGCGGGCCGGCGGCCTTCGACAAATTTTACCCCGGCCTTGCGCGCGATGTCCTTGAGGCGCGCCCGCGCCGCGGTGCGCGCCCGGAGCCGGATGGCGGGAACGCCCGCCCGGATGGCGGCGAGCGCCAGGCCCGCCTCCTCGCCGCAATCGAGCACGGCTTCGACGCGGGCGGCGGGGTGCGCGGCGGCGGCCTCGGCCAGTGCGGCCTGCCAGAACCCGGCGCCCGCGAACCCGGCGAAGCCCGGCGGGCTTTCGGCGCGCAGTTTCCGCCCCGAAGCCTCCGATGCGGCGAAGACCGCCCGCATAGCGGGAAGGTCGGCGACGATGAAGGCGGGTGGTGGACGCTTACCCGGCATGGGCTTCCGGCATGGTCTGGGGCTTCCCCGGCGACGGCGCGCTTTGACAGGCTTTGCGCGAGGCGCCTATCTTGCCCCATGAAGCGCAATTTGACGATTGTCGCGGTTCTCGCCGCGCTGGCCGCCGCGGGCTGGTTCGCCTGGGGCTATTTCGTGGCGAACGCCGTGACGGTGGCCGAGGCCAGGACAGGCCGTGCGGTCGAGGCCGTCTATGCCACCGCGGTGATCGAGCCGGTGTTCTGGGGCCGCGTCGGGCCGACCAGCGTCGGGCGCATCGCCGAGATCAAGGCGAAGGAAGGCGAGACGGTCCGGCGCGACCAGGAACTGGGCCGCCTCGACGACGAAACGGCGCGCGCCCGCCTGCGCGAGCTGGACGCGCGCATCAACCAGCTTCGCGCCGACGTGGCCCGCCTGCGCCCGCTCGCCCGCTCGGGTTACGCGAGCCAGCAGTCCTTCGAGAGGGCCGAAAGCGACCTCAAGCAGGCCGTCGCCCAGCGCGCCGCCCAGGCGCATGTGCTCGACGATCTCGTGCTGCGCGCGCCGATGGACGGCGTCGTGCTGCGCCGCGACGGCGAGGTGGGCGAGACCGTGGGGCCCGAGCGCATCCTCTACTGGGTGGGCAAGCCGAGGCCCTTGCGCGCCGAGGCCGAAGTGGACGAAGAGGACATCCCCCGCGTGCGCGTCGGGCAGGCGGCGCTGATCAAGTCCGACGCCTTCCCGGGCCGCGTGCTGGAAGGCAAGGTGGCCGAGATCACGCCGAAGGGCGATCCCGTCTCCAAGAGTTATCGCGTGCGCATCGGCCTGCCCGACGACACGCCGCTGCTCGTCGGCATGACGATCGAGACCAACATCGTCGTGCGCGTCACCGAAGATGCCGTGCTGGTGCCCATTTCCGCCGTGCCCGCCCGGGCGGCGATGCCGCCCGTCTCAGGATCGGCCGCGAGTGGTGCGGCCGGAGGCGGCAACGGTTTCATGTGGACGGTGGTGGATGGCAAGGCTAGGCGCGTCGCCGTCAGGCTCGGCGTGCGCGCGCCCGAAACCGTGGAAGTGCGCTCGGGGCTGGCCGCGGGCGCCCGCGTCATCCTGTCGCCGCCCGCCGGGTTGCGCGACGGCGCACGGGTGCGGGTGAAATGAGGGCGCCGGCCGAAGTCGCGCGACGGCGCGCGGGTGCGGGTGTCGCGCGACGGCGCGCAGGTGCCGAAGCAGGTGCCGAAGAAGTGAGGGCGCGGTGACGCGGTTTCCCGCGGGGGAATGGCAATGAAGGCGGCCGATCTGCGCCTGCTCGCCGATCTCGGCCTGTCGCATCTGGCCCGCCGGCGCCGGCAGACCGCCGTCTCCGTGCTCGGCATCATGCTCGGCGTCGCGGCCTTCCTGGTCATTTCCTCGCTGATGTTCGGCTTCCAGAACGACTTCATCCGCCGCGTCATCGACGTTTCGCCGCACGTTCAGATGCTCGACGAATACCGCGCCCCGCCGGCGCAGCCGGCGCTCAGCGCCTATCCCGGCGCGGCGGTGGAGATCGTCGGCCTGCGCCCCAAGCAGGAATTGCGCGGCATCCGCGATCCGGGCAAGCGGCTGGCCGAGATCCAGGCCATGCCCGGCCTCAATGCGGCGCCGTCGCTGCAGGGGCAGGCGATCCTGCGCTTCGGCTCGACCGACATCGCGGCGACGCTGATCGGCGTCGAGCCCGAGCTGGAGGCGCGCGTCAGCAACATCGAGCGCGACCTGATCGCGGGCAGCCTCGGCGCGCTCAAGACCACGGCCAACGGCGTGATCCTCGGTGTCGGGCTGGCGCGCAAGCTCGGCATCGGCATGAACGACACGCTGACCGTCGTGTCGCCGACCGGCGCCGTGCTGCGCATGAAGGTGGCGGGTCTGCGCAAGACCGGCATCACCGCCATCGATTCGGTGCAGGCCTATGCGCTCCTGAAGAAGGTGCAGGTGCTGCTTGCCCGCGCCAACGTCGTCAACCGCATCAACATGCGCCTTGCCGACGTGACGACGGCGCGCGAACTGGCGGCGCGCATCGAGACATTGAACGGCTACCGCACCGAATCGTGGGAAGAGGCCAACCAGGAAATCCTCGGCCTGTTCATCGTCCAGCGCGCCATCATGTTCTCGGTCATTTCCGCCATCCTGATCGTGGCGAGCTTCGGCATCTTCAACGTGATTTCCACCGTCATCCACGAAAAGGCGCGCGACATCGCCATCCTGAAATCCATCGGCTTCTTCGAGCGCGACCTTAGGCGCGTCTTCGTCCTCGAAGGGGCGCTGGTCGGCATCGCGGGCGCCCTGCTCGGCGCCGGACTCGGGTCCGCCATCATCTCCGCGCTCGCCCGGGTGCGCTTCGAGATGGACCTGATCGCCACGATCCAGGGCTTCGTGCTGGAACGCTCGTGGTGGCTCTACGCCATCGCCGGCGTCATGGCGGTGACGGTGTCGGCCTTCGCCGCCTGGCTGCCCGCGCGCCACGCCGCCGACCTGCAACCGGTGGACATCCTGCGGGGCGGCCCGTGAGCGCGCCGGTTCTGGAAATCCGCGAAGTGACCCGCCGCCTTGCCGGCGTCGTGCCGGTGACGCTGGTCGACGGCGCCACGGCCGCCTTCGCGCCGGGCGATTTCGTCACCATCACCGGGCCGTCGGGCTCGGGCAAGTCCTCGCTCCTCTATCTGCTCGGCCTGATCGACCGGCCGACGGCGGGCGAGGTGCTGCTCGAAGGCCGGGCGACGGCGACGCTCGGCAGCGACGAACTGGCCGCGCTCAGGCTTTCCCGCCTCGGCTGCGTCTTCCAGTTTCATTTCCTGCTGGCGGAACTGACGGTGCGCGACAACATCGCCCTGCCGATGCGAAGGCTCGCGCGCCTCGGCCGGGCCGGCATCGCGGAGCGGGCGGAAGGGCTGCTCGACCGGCTCGGCCTTGCCGACAAGCTCGACAAGACGCCGGACCAGCTTTCCGGCGGCGAGCGCCAGCGCGTGGCGGTCGCGCGCGCGCTCGCCAACGACCCGGCGATCATTCTCGCCGACGAGCCGACCGGCAACCTCGACAGCCGGAACGCGCACAATGTCTTCGACATCTTCGCCAGCCTCGCGCGCAGCGAGGGCAAGACGGTGATCATCGTCACCCACGAAGCCGACCTGGCCGAGGAGGCCGACATCCGCATCGAGATGCTCGACGGCCGCATCCGCGAAATGCGCCGGCAACACGCCTGACCGGAAAATCCCGGGCATTTTATCGTATTGCCGAAGCCCCGCACGCGCTGCACCGCGGCGAGCATTGCGCCGGGCGGCGCACGCTATTAAGGTGGCTTCCGCGGCGGGCGCGGGGCGCCTCCGCAGATCATTCGGGGATTACATGAGCGATCTCGTCAACGCGCGCGACGAACTTGAGAAGGCGATCGAGCGGCTCGAGTCCGTGCTGGCGCGCCGCGGCGATGGCGCCGAATTGCAGCGCGCACTCGAAGACGCGCAGGCCGAAACCAGGCGCCTGCGCGCCGCCGCCGATACCGTGCGCGGCCGGCTGGATGCCGCCATCGGGCGGTTGCGCGCCACCCTCGATCCCTCCAGCCGGAACTGAGCGACGCCGATGGCCCAGGTCAAGGTCAAGATCAACGGACGGACTTACGAAATCGCCTGCGAC
>CAXRES010000227.1:0-9166 GCA_964229575.1 Alphaproteobacteria bacterium | reverse complement strand
CGCGCGCAGGCCGACGAAGGCCGAGCGCCCGGGCGTGCCGTAGCCGTAGACTTCCTCGTAGCGGCGGTCGAGCAGGTTTTCGGCCCGCGCGAAGATCTCGATGTTCTCCCGCCATTCCCAGCCGAAGGCGGCGTTGAGCAGGGCGAAGGGCTTGAGGTTTTCGCGGCGCGTGGTGGAAAACGAACTGTCGGTGTAGACGTTGTCGGTCTGCGTGCCGTTGTAGCGCAAACCGAGGTTGGCATTGGCCTTGCGACCGTCGAGCGTGAAGCCGTAGTTGGCGTTGGCGCCGCCGATGTGCCGCGCCCGGCGGGTCAGCTTGTTGCCGTTGCCGTCCTGGGTGTAGGTGAAGGTGTAGTTGGCCGTCAGTTTCCACTGTTCGGTCGGCCGGGCGACGGCGGTCAGTTCGACGCCGTCGGCCTGGGTCGTGCCCGAAAGGTTGCGGGCCGAACTGCCGGAACCGTCGATGTAGTCGGTGAAGCGGTTGCGAAAGACCGTGACGTCGGTAACGAGCTGCCCGCCGAGCAGGGTCTTTTCCACGCCCGCGTCCATGCCGACCAGCTCTTCGGGCCGCAGGTTGGGGTTCCCGGTATAGGTGCTGGAATAGCCGTACAACTCGACCATCGTCGGGTTCTTGACGCCGCGCCCGAAACTGCCGTGAAAGCGCGTGTCCCACGGCCGGTGGATGTAGGCCGCCGTGCCGCGCCAGGTGAGCTGGTCGGAGAACAGCGAATAGTTGTCGTCGTAGCGGAGCGCACCGGACAGGAACAGGCTGTCCCACAGCGAGACCCGGTATTCGGCGACGTAGCCGTAATTGGTGGCGCTGACGCTGCGATCCGACACGCGGTACTGGTCGTTCTCGCTTTCGGCCAGCAGCGTGACCGTGTGTTCGGCATGGGCCGAGCCTTCGGTCGCGAAGTTGATGCTGGTCTGGTAGTCGTACTTGGTTTTGGTGCCTTCGTTGAAATAGGTACGCCGTTTGCTGGCGTTGAGCGAGTCGTAGCCGGAATTGGCGTAAGCCGCGCGCGCCGTGTGCGTCCAGTTGCCGCCGAGAAGCGCCAGGTCGCCCTTGATCAGGCCGTTGCGCAGGTGGTTGTTGGCGCTGGTGTTGGCGTCCTGTGCGCCGATGATTTCCTTCGAGTCGTCGATTTCCTTTTTGGTCTGCGTATCGCGGCCGACGACCTCGAACTTCAGGTTTTCAAGCGGCCGGATGCCGGCCTTCACGTGCGTCGTGCCGTTGTCGTAGGAGTCCGCCTCGTGGTTGCCGTTGCGGGCGTTGGCCTCCGATATGCCGGCCGTGATCAGGCGGTTGCGCGTCGCGGTGAAGAAGAAGTTTTCCCCGCCGTAGGCGATGTTGCCCAGGCCGCTGCGGGTGGCGAAGCTGCCGGCATCGGCGGCGGCGAGCCCGGACCAGCCCTTCTTCGGCGCTTTGGTGACGACGTTGATCACGCCGCCGACCGCATCGGAGCCGTAGAGCGAGCTTTGCGGCCCGCGCAGGATTTCGACCCGCGCGATGTCGGCCGCCAGCAGGTGGCCCATGTCGAAGGACGAGGCACTGGCCGGATTGTTCATCTCCATGCCGTCGATCAGCACGAGCGTCTGGTTGGCTTCCGCGCCGCGGATGCGGATGTCGGTCAGGCCGCCGAAGCCGCCGGTGCGCCCGACGGCGACGCCCGGCACGTCGCGCAGAACGTCGGAGAGGAAGACCGTGCCGCGCTGCTGAATGTCCTTTTCGGTCAGCACGGTGACGGAGGAGCCGGTCTCGCGGGCGGGCAGGGGCACGCGCGAGGCGGAGACGACCACCTCGTCGCCGATCGTGGTGCCGATCGTGGCGCCGGCCCCGGGCGGGGAACCGGCGGGCGCGGCGTCCTGGGCGACGGCGTTGCGGGACAGGGCGGAAACGAGAATCAGGCCGAGCGCGAGCGGCACGCGCCGGTGGAACAGGGACGTCATGGATGTATCCTTTTTATTGCGGGTGGCTGTTGAATGCGCCGCGCAAAAAGATTCCCGCCGCCAGAAGGCGGTGGAAACGGAAACATCCGGATCTGTGGTGAAAGACTCCCCACGACGGAAACCCCCAAGCGACGGCACGTTGCCGCGTCACCGCTAACGGTTTTCCGTCCCATCGACACACCCCGGTCCATGGAAAAGTGACGCTCGCGACGGCAGGTCTCCTGGCTCGCGGGTCGCTGCGCGTTTCCGGCCTTCCCGGTTTCCCAGTGGCACGAACGGAAACGCGCTCGCCGCTTACAGTTGCGGGGGCAGCCAGGGATCGGACGCCGTGTCGAAAAACGCGTCGTCCTGCCCTGTTCCCTTTTGATTCCCCGAAGGGAACCGTCGCTGAAGGAACCTTATCCCGGCCTGCCCCGGGGAGCAACGCGCGAATCGAAAGGCGCCGGAATTTCTTCCGGCGCCCTTGCCAAAAGGCCTAGGCGATTGCCCTTTATTCCGCGGCGCCGCGAGCGGCGCGCTTGGTCATCGGCCCGCGCGGCAGCAGGATGGTGAACACGCAGAGCGCCATGAACAGGATCGAGGTGAAAAAGATGTACTGCGGCGGGAAATTGTCGAGCACGAAGCCGAGGATCAGCGGCGCGATGCCGCCGCCCACGTTCTGGCCGGTGAAGATGAAGCCGAAGACCTTGCCCGACGAGCCTTCCGGCGTCACCTCGCGCACCATCATGTCGCGGGCCGGGCGGATGACGCCGTGGCAGAAGCCGGTCAGTCCGAAGAAGATCACCAGCAGGACGTAGTGGACCGAAAAGAAGGTGATCAGCAGCACGGTGATGATCGAGATGGAATAGACGAGCGCGGCGAAGCGGTCCTGGCGGTAGATGTTGTCGGCGATGAAGCCGCCCGCCAGCACCGCGAAGGACGACACCAGCATGTAGGTCGAAACGGCGAAGCCCGCGTCGATGGCCGAGGTGCCGTGCAGCGCATTGAGCGCCGGAATGGCGAAGGCGTGCAGGCCGTTACCCGCCAGCGTCGACATGGCGAAGAAGGCAAACAGCACGAGAACGGGGCGCGAGAACAGGAGGCGCGCATGGTCGCCCATCTTGTCCTTTTCCCCGGCCTCGGCCTTTTCCTTGCGCTTCTTCGGGCTGAGGACGTCGTCCTTGAGGCTCGACCACTGGCTGAGCAGCAGGGCAAGGATGGCGAAGCCGAATCCGGCGACCACCATCAGAGCGACGCGCCAGTTCCACAGCGTCGACATCAGGGTGATGGCGACGGGAGCGGCGGAAAACCCGAGGTGGCCGGAGAACGTATGCACCGAGAAGGCGCGGCCCATGCGCGCCTCGCTGACCGAGCCGTTGAGGATGGCATAGTCCGCCGGGTGGAACACGGCATCGCCTATGCCGCCGATGACCACCAGCAGCACGAGAACCCAGTAGCTGGGCGCAAACGCCATCAGGGCGAAGGCCGCGACCATCACGAACATGCCGCCCATGAGGACGGACTTGGCGCCGTAGCGGTCGACCAGGAATCCGGCGGGCACCTGCGCCATGCCGGTGGCGACGTAGCGGGCGCTCAGCATCAGCCCCAGAAGCGTGAAGCTGATGCCCATGTCCTTGTTGAGGAAGATGAACAGGGCCGGCAGCGCCAGCATGTAGAAATGGCTGCAGAAGTGGCCCGCGGAAACGAGGCTGAGAATCTTGACGTCGTTGCGTACGACGTCGGCGGCGGCGGCCTGTGACACGGAGTGTTCCTTCCGGGGACGAACTCGTTGCAGTTTAACCCTTCACGACGCCGCGCGGGAGGCCTTGCGCGCCTCGCGGGCGGAGCCGAGCACCGCCAGCAGGCAGACGACCATGAAGATGGCGGACATGTAGAAGACCCATTCCGGCACGCCGATGTCGATGAGCAGGCCGAAGACGACCGGCGCGATGGTGCCGCCGATCGACTGGCCGGAAAAGACGAAGCCGAAGGCCTTGCCGATGGAACCCTTGGGGCTGGCCGCGCGGATCATCATGTCGCGGGCCGGGCGGATCATGCCCTGCACCCAGCCGGCGAGCGAAAACACGCCGACCAGCACCACGGTATGCAGCGGGAAGCGCCCGACGATCAGCGCCAGCACCGCGGTCAGCAGCAGGGCGCCGGCGGCGACCAGCTCGTGCTTGCTGTTCTTGTCGGCGACCACGCCGCCCGCCAGAACGCCGAAGGCCGAAGCGAACAGGAAGCCGGTCAGCGCCGCGCCGGCGACGGCCACGGGCGTGTTGTGCAGTTCCACCAGGCCGGCCACCGCCCAGTTGCGGAAGCCGCCCGAGCCCAGCTGCTGCAGGGCGAAGAACAGGAACAGGAACAGCATCGGCGGCGACAGGACGACCTGCTTGAGCGCGGCCCAGGTGCCGAGTTCGGTCTCCGCCGCGGCGACAGCCTGGTCGGTGGTGACGACGTTCGCCGCCGTGGTGTCGGGGTCTTTCTTCTTCTTGCTCTTGGGCTTGGCGTCGCCTTCCTCGATGCGCTTCCACTGGGTGATCATGCCGAACATCAGGACGAAGGACACGATGCAGGAAAGGATGATGCCCACCCGCCAGTTCCACAGCGTCGCCGCGGTCAGCACCACCACCGGGGCGAGGGCGTCGCCGAGGTTGCCGGCGAAAGTGTGGGCCGAGAACGACCGGCCGATGCGCGATTCGTGGATCGTGCCGTTGAGGATCGAATAGTCGGCGGGGTGGAACACCGCGTTGCCGCAGCCCGCGACCAGCACCAGCGCCGCCATGATCCAGAAATTGGCGGTCAGCGCGAACAGCAGGAAGCTGGTGGTCATGATGGCGAAGCCGACGATGAGCAGGGTTTTCGCCCCGTACTTGTCGACCATGACGCCCGCCGGAAGCTGCATGGTGCCCGACGTCAGGTTCTTGGCCGAGAGCAGCAGGCCGAGCAGCGTGTAGCTGACGCCGAGATCCTGGTGCAGGAACGGAAACAGCGGCGGCAGCACGGTCGAGAAGTAATGGCTCATGAAATGGCCGCCCGAGACGAGGCCGATCACGGTGGCGTCGCGCCTGAGGGAGCCTGCGGTGGTGTCGGTCATGGCGATGCCCTCCGGTGTGGGTTACTGCGCCGCCTGGGCGGCGGCCCGCGCCTGGGCGCGCGAATGACGATAGGAGCCGTAGACCGACAGGCCGCACAGCAGCATGAAGATGGCGGAAAGATAGAACACCCACACGGTCTGGCCGATGTCGATGAGGAAGCCGAAGAGTACCGGCGCGATGGCGCCGCCGATGGCCTCGCCCGAAAAGACGAGGCCGACGACCTTGCCCATCGAGCCGCCGGGGCTCGCCGCGCGGATCATCATGTCGCGCGCCGGGCGGATGATGCCCTGGAACAGGCCGGCGACGGTGAAGACGAAGGTGAGCAGGGCGTAATGCAGGTTGACCTTGGCCACCAGCAGGCAGATCGCCGCCGTCATCATCAGCGCGCCCATGGCCACGAGATCGTGGCGGCTCTGCCTGTCGGCGACGACGCCGCCGAGCAGAACGCCGATCGAGGACGCGAACAGGAACCCCGACAGGGCGCCGCCGGCGGCCGCGTGCGGCGTGTTGTGCAGGGTCATCAGGCCGGCGACGGCGAAGCTCTTCATCGCGCCGCTGGCCAGCGACTGCATGGAAAAGAATATGAACAGAAAGATGATGGCGGGCGAGCGCATGATCTGCAGCATCAGTTCCCACGTCGTGGGATCGCGCCCGACCTGCGTCAGGTCCTGCGTCTCGGCCGGAGCCTCGGCCCTTTTCTTCTTCTTGATGCGCTTGGCGAGGCCTTCGTGCATGCGCGACCAGCGCGTCGCCAGGCCCAGCATGATGGCGACGCCGACGATCACGGAGGCGAGCACGCCGATGCGCCAGTTCCACACGGCGGTCATGGTCAGGAGCACCACCGGCGCCACCGCCGATCCGAGGTGGCCCGCGAAGGTATGGAAGGAGAAGGATCGTCCCAGCCGGCCTTCCTGGATCGAGCCGTTGATGATCGAGTAATCGGCGGGATGGAAAACGGCGTTGCCGCAGCCGGCCAGCAGGAACATCGCGGCGATCAGCCAGAAATTCGAGGTCAGCGATATGACGAAATAGGCGGTGACGATGATGGCGAAGCCGCCCATCAGCAGGGATCGCGCGCCGTACTTGTCGACCATGATGCCGGCGGGAAGCTGCACGGCGCCGGCCGACATGTGCTTGAGCGAGAGAAGCAGGCCGAGCGCGGCGTAGGACACGCCCAGTTCCTGGTGCAGGAACGGAAACAGCGGCGGCAGCATCATGGTGTAGTAGTGGCTCATGAAATGGCCGCTCGACACCAGGCCGACGACTTCCACGTCTTGCCGCAGGGTACCCGCGGCAGCGGTATCCGCCATAACCGTTTCCTCCGACACTTATTATCGTTCTGAAGTGTGCGGGCGCATCTTAGACCCCTTGGGGCCGGGACGGAAGGCCCGCAGACCGCGCGAAAATCGGCCAAAAAACAACCGGCGGCAGGGGGCCTGCCGCCGGTCGGGCAGGTACGGGTTCGCCGCTCAGATGCGGAACTTGCCGTGGACGACCTTGGGGAAAAGGTCCTCGGGCGCAAGCCGCTTCTGGGCGATGCCCTGTTCATAGGTCCATTTGAGGAAGGCTTCGAGCGTCACCCGGTTGTCCTCGATGCCGTAGGGGAAGTAGTCCTTGCCCAAGAGCTTCATCTTCTCCTCGCCCTCGTAGGTGAGCCAAGGGATCGGCATGCGCGAGGCGGTGATTTCGAGCACGCGGGCGATCGAATTGGCGCGCGCCTTCTCGAACGCGGTCATCAGGTTGGCGGCGGCCCAGGGGTTTTCCTCCAGGATCGCCTTCTTGATGGCGATGACGTGCATGATGGGGAAGACCCTGGTCTTCCTGTAGTAGTCGGCTTCCACTTCGCGGTAGTCGGGGAACATGCGTACGACGTTCGGGTGGCCCTGCAGAAAGCTGTGCGGCGCGTGCGCCGAGAACGCCGCGTCCAGCTCGCCCGAGGCGAGCATTTCCGAAAGCGACTTGTCCGGCATCGGCGTCACCTTGACGCCCTTGGGCAGCTTGAGTTTGACCTTTTCCACGCGGCCCGGCTGGTCGACGCCGGCCTGGCGCCAGTCGATCTCCGACAGCTTGATGCCGACGTGATCGGTCAGCCAGCCGCGGGTGTAGACCGAGGCGGTCTGCGCCCATTCCGGCGTGCCGACCTTCTTGCCGCGCAGGTCCTCGGGCTTCCTGATGCCCGATTTCTTGCTGACGTAGATGTTCGACAGGCGGAACACGCGGGACGGAAACACCGGCAGGCCGATGATGTCCGGGCGGTCGCCCGAAACCTGGCCGACGAACTTGGCGAAAGACATTTCCGACATGTCGAAGTCGCGGTGCAGCGCCATGCGGAAGAAGATTTCCTCGACCTCGTAGAGATTCACGTTGAGGTCGATGCCCTGCGGTTCCACCCGGCCGTTGGTCAGGTCGTTGAAGTGGTCGTACTCGGATGTGGCGAAGGTCAGTTTCAGCTTGGACATTTTATCGCAGTCCTTCCGATCAGGCCGCGGCCGCGCCGCCGGGGGTGGAGAACAGCAGCGACTTGATGACCAGCGGCACGACGTTGGTGGGCCGGATCATTTCGCCGATGTCGACGTAGTCGAATTCCTTGAGCGCGACGCCGTCGACCGAAATGATGTCGGCGCGCACGCCGCATTCGCGCGTGAGGATGTTGCCGATGGTCTTGCCGATGTCGCCGTCGAGCATGAGTACCAGCGCCTGCCCGCCCTTGATGGTTTCCGGCAGGCCGCCGCAGATGCCGTCGGCCAGCGCCTTCAGGCGGGCGTGCAGCGGATCGCCGTGCCACTGGAAGGCGAGCGCGATGGCCTGCTCCCCGTCGCGGTAGTCGAAGCGGGTCAGCGCCTGCTGGATCTCCTCCGTGACCTTGACCGAATCGATGTCGCCTTCGAGGCTGACGTTCGGCCGCAGCACGGGCAGGTTGCGCACCGGCAGGGCCTTTTCGTTGGAGATGTGGATGGTATTGCCCGACACCTGCACCGAGAACTGCGAGGCGCCGATGACGGTGGCGCGGATGCCCTGGCCCGGGTCCATCGGCTTGTAGGGCAGACGGCCTGCGGTCAGGGCTTCGGCGATGGCGTCGGCGAGGTAGCGGCCGAGGTCGTTGTGATCCCTGGTTTCGCGGCCGTAGATGAATTCCGACACGCCGCCCGAAAAGGTGACGAGATCGGGCTTCGGGGTCTTGGGCAGCGGCGCGGTCACCAGAAGGTCCCTGGTGATGCCTTCCGGATCCTGCTGCAGGACGGCGGGAAGCAGGGCGGAAACCATCGTGCGGGCGATCTTCTTCTTTTCTTCTTCCGTCAGCTTCTTGCCCATTTCGAGATCGACGCCCGCCTTCTTGGCGTGGACGAAGGCCGGGCCTTCGATGCGGATCATCCGGCTTTCGTCGTCGAAGGCGATGAGCCGCCCGCCGACTTCGATCGCCGCGGTCGCGACCAGGCGCCCGTTTTCGCACATGCCGAGCTTGGTCGTGCCGCCGCCGATGTCGATGTTGAGAACGTTGTTGTGGCCCGAGCGCGACAGCGCGATGGCGCCCGACCCGTGCGCGGCCATGGCGCATTCGAGGTGATGTCCGGCCGAGGCGCAGACGAACTTGCCGGATTCTTCGGCGAACAGGTGGGTGATCGCTTCGGCGTTCTTGCGCTTGAGCGCCTCGCCGGTGAGGATGACGGCGCCCGAATCGATGTCGTCGCGCTTGAGGCCGGCTTCCTTGTAGCCCGCCTCGATGAACTTCTGCAGGAAGCCGACGTCGATGGTGTTGTCCGGCAGGTAGGGCGTCAGCAGGATGGGCGAACGCCACAGCACCTCGCGGTTGACCACGACGAAGCGCGAGGAGAGCGCCGTCGTCAGGCGCTGCAGGTGGACCTTGGCGAACATCAGGTGCGAGGTGGAGGAGCCGACGTCGACGCCGACCGTGACGAGTTCCACGTTGTCGGCGGCCCAGATCGTGTCCGCGATGGCCTGCTGGTCTTCCGGCGACATATGGCCGTGTTCGAAGTCGAGTTCATGCATGGCTGCTTACTGTTCCTTTCACGTGTTGACGGCGCGCGATGCCCGGACGGGCGGCGCGCTCATGTCCTGAGGTAAGGCGTTTCGTCGATGTAGGCGCTCATGTCCGAGCGGACATTTGTCTTTTCGATGGC
>CAXRES010000226.1:0-12782 GCA_964229575.1 Alphaproteobacteria bacterium | reverse complement strand
TTCAAATTCGGCACGACTTTCTAGGTGATCCCATGACAGGACTTAAAAAAACGATGATGAGGGCTGCATGTGCGCTGGCTTTGGCGCTCTGTGCGGCGTCCGCCGCCCAGGCCCAGTCGAAGGCGGCCGTCACCGCGGTACTCGACATGCGCGTAATTCACGGAAATTCCATCGCGGGAAAGACCTGGCAGGAATACTTCAACACCAGGCGCAAGGAGTTCAAGGACCGGATCGCCGCCGAGGAAAAGTCGCTCCGCTCGGCATGGGATGAGCTCAATCGCCAGCGGTCCATCCTTTCGCCCGAGGCCTTCCAGGCCCGCGAACGCACCTTCAAGGAAATGGAGGCGGCCGCCAACGGCCGCGCCCAGGTTCTCGACCAGCAATTGTCGCGCGAGGTGCGGGCCACGCGGGCGGAATTCGACAAGGCGGTCGAAGACGCGCTCGAGCCGATCCTGGAATCCGTCATCAAGGCCAAGGGGATCGACATCATCCTGAAGCGCGAAGGCGTGTTCTTCTCGCGCAAGGAATTCGACATCACCAGCGATGTTCTCGCTCGGCTGGACAAGGCGATGCCCAGGGTCGACATCAAGGCGCTTGCCGCCAAGGCGAAGAAAGCGGACAAGAAGTAGGACCGGGCGACGGGAATGGCGGATTCACGGTTTTACCGTCCCGCCGGGCCGTTCACTGTATCGGCGCTGGCGGCAATCGCGGGAGCGGAAGTTTCCGGCGACGGCGATCGGGTGATCGCCGATGTCGCGCCGCTCGACGCGGCCGGACCCGAACACGTCAGTTTTCTCGACAACCCCGCGTACGCGGCGGCGTTCAGCGCATCGCGCGCGGGCGCCTGCATCGTCGGCGCCAATCTCAAGGCCGCCTCGCCCGACGGCATGGTCTTGATCGTCGCCAGGGATCCGTACAAGGCCTATGCGCTCGTCTGCCGCGCCTTCCATCCCGAGCCTGAACCGAAACCGGGGATCGCGCCGGGTGCCCATGTCGATGCAACGGCGAAGATCGGTGAGGGAACGGAGATTCAGCCGGGCGTCGTCATCGGCGCCGGCGCCGAGATCGGCCGGCGTTGCCGGATCGGCGCGGGGGCCGTGATCGGGCCCGGCGTCAGGCTCGGAGAGGGCTGCGATATCGGCCCGCTGGTTTCCATCCGCTGCGCCCTTCTCGGCGCCCGGGTGCGCATCTATGCCGGAGCGCGGATCGGCGAGGACGGGTTCGGTTACGCCTCCGATGCCTCCGGCCATACCCACATTCCGCAGGTCGGCAGGGTGCTGATCGGCGACGGCGTGGAAATCGGCGCCAATACCACGATCGACCGCGGTTCCGGGCCCGATACCGTGCTCGGCGAGGGCTGCATCATTGATAATCTGGTTCAGATCGGGCACAACGTGCGCCTCGGCAGGGGCTGCGTCGTCGTCGCGCAGGTCGGGATTTCGGGCAGTACCGTGCTCGGCGATTATGTGGTAATCGGAGGGCAGGTCGGCATTGCCGGGCATCTCACGATCGGCGACAGGGTGCGGGTCGGCGCCCAGTCCGGGATCATAAATGACGTCGAGCCGGGCGAAACGCTGCTGGGCTCGCCGGCTGTGCCGCACAAGCAGTTCTGGCGCCAGCTTGCGGCGCTCAAGGCCCTGGTCGGCGGCAAGAAGAACGGGTGACGAGAATGGACGCTGGCAAGGACAAGAGCGGCACCATAAATATCGAGCGGATCATGCAGATGATCCCGCACCGTTATCCGTTCCTGATGATCGACCGGGTCGAAGGGGTCGTCGCCAACGAATCGGCGGTCGGCGTCAAGAACGTCTCGATCAACGAGTTCTTCTTTCAGGGTCATTTCCCGTCCCGTCCCGTCATGCCCGGCGTGCTGCTGATCGAGGCGATGGCCCAGACCGCGGCCGTTCTCGTGGTCGAGACGCTCGGCCCGGACTCCGAAGGCAAGCTCGTTTACTTCATGACGGTGGATGAAGCCCGTTTCCGGCGTCCGGTCGTGCCCGGCGATACCGTCAAGGTCCATGTCACCAAGCTTCAGAACCGCCGGAACGTGTGGAAGTTCAGGGGCGAGGCCAAGGTGGACGGCAACCTCTGCGCCGAGGCCGAATTCGGCGCCATGATCCTGGATGACTGATTCCATGACCGACATTCACCCCACCGCAATCGTCGATCCCGCCGCCGAATTCGGCAGCGGCGTTTCCATCGGCCCCTATTGCATCGTCGGCGCCGGCGTAAAGCTCGGCGACAACGTGCGGCTTCGCTCGCACGTGGTGATCGAAGGCAATTCCGTCCTCGGGGCCGGCTGTCAGGTCTATCCCTTCGCCACAATCGGCCTGCCGCCGCAGGACCTCAAGTACAAGGGCGAGCCGACGCGCATCCAGATCGGCGCCGGCACGATCCTGCGCGAGCATGTGACCGTGCATCCCGGCACCAAGGGCGGCGGCCTCCTGACCACGGTCGGCGCCAACTGCCTGGTCATGGTCGCGGCCCATATCGCCCACGATTGCCATGTCGGCGACAACGTCGTCATGGCCAACAATGCGACGCTGGGCGGCCACGTCCATGTCGGCGATTTCGCCATTCTGGGCGGGCTCGCCGGCGTGCATCAGTTCGTGCGCATCGGCCATCATGCGATGGTCGGCGGCCTCTCCGGGGTGGAGAACGACGTGATTCCCTACGGTTCGGTGATGGGCAATCGCGCATATCTTTCCGGCCTCAACATCATCGGCCTGAAGCGCAGGGGATTTTCCCGCGACGACATCCATGCGCTCCGCGCGGCCTACCGCCTGATGTTTGCCGAGGAAGGCACCATGGCCGAACGCCTGCAGGACGTGGCCGAGATGTTCAAGGACAACGCTCCGGTCATGGAGATCGTCAACTTCATCCAGACCGATTCCTCCCGCGCGGTGTGCCAGCCGCAGGCGAAGCGTGCCGCCTAAGCCCAAGCTCGGAATCATCGCCGGTCGGGGCGAACTGCCGCAGCTCCTTCTCGATGCCGCGCGCGCCGATGGCCGGCCGGTGTTCGTGCTGGCGCTCGAAGGTCAGGCTGCGCCGGAGCTGGTTCAGGGCGCGGAACACGCGTGGAACCCGCTGGGCGGCCTCGGTCGGGGCATCGAAACGCTCAAGTCCGCGGGCGTGGCCGAAGTGGTGTTCGCCGGCGGCGTGCGCCGGCCTTCGCTGCTCAGGCTCGGCCTGGATGGACGCGCGGCGAAGATGCTCGCCAAGGTGGGCCTCGCCGCGCTCGGTGACGACATGCTCCTGTCCCTGCTGATCGCCGAACTCGAACGCGACGGCCTCAGCGTCGTCGGCGCCGACGACATTCTCTCCGATCTCCTGATGACGGAAGGCGTGCTCGGCCGCCAGCGGCCGGACGATGTGGCGCTGGCCGACGTCGCGCGCGGGGTCGGGGTCGCCTCGGCCCTGGGCGCGCTCGATGTCGGGCAGGCGGTGGTGGTTCAGCAGGGCCTCGTGCTCGGCGTCGAGGCCATCGAGGGCACCGACGCACTGATCGCGCGCGGGGGCGGCGTGGCGCGGGAAGGGCCGGGCGGCGTGCTGGTCAAGATCAAGAAGCCCGGCCAGGAGCGGCGCGCCGACCTGCCGACCGTCGGCAGGTCGACGGTCGAGGCGGCGGCCAGGGCGGGTCTGCGCGGCATCGCGGCCGAGGCCGGCCACAGCCTGCTGATCGGCCGCGACGAGGTCATCGCCGCGGCGGATGCGGCGGGTCTGTTCGTCACCGGCATCCGGGTGCCGTGATGGCGGCGGCGGATATTCACGTCTGCCTTCTGGCCGGAGAACATTCTGGCGACCACATGGGCGCGCTGATGATGAAGGCGCTCAAGGCGCGTTTCGGCGAGCGCGTGCGCTTCTCGGGCATCGGCGGCGCGGAAATGACGGCCGAGGGCTCCTCGCACGGTTTCGAGAGCTTCTTCCCGATGGAGGAGCTTTCCATCGGCGGCATCTTCGAAATTCTCCCCCATGTGCCCAACGTGCTTCGGCGCATCCGCGAAACGGCCGCGCGCGTGCGCGCGCTTCGGCCCGACGTGGTGCTGACCATCGACAGCCCGGCCTTCGCCTTCCGCGTGGGCAGGAAGCTCAAGGGCTCGGGCATTCCGCATGTGCATTACGTGGCGCCGACGGTATGGGCGTGGCGGCCCCGTCGGGCGCGCATGATCGCGGGGTTCCTCGACCACCTGCTGACCATCTTCCCGTTCGAGGAACCTTATTTTTCGCGCTGGGGCCTGCCTTCGACTTTCGTCGGCCACCCCACCGCCGATATGGGGTTCGACAAGGGCGATGGCCGGCGTTTTCGCGCGGCGCACGGCATAGACAAGGACCGGCTGCTGCTCTGCGTGCTGCCGGGCAGCCGTCATTCCGAGGTTTCGCGGCTCCTGCCGGTGCTGGGCGAGGTGGTCGCCCGCCTCGGCCAGCGCTTTGCCAACCTCTCGGTCGTCGTGCCGACCGTGGCGACGGTGGCCGAGCGGGTAAAAAAGGCCGTCGCCGACTGGCCGGTGCCGGTGGTGGTGACCGAAAGCATCAAAGACAAGCGCGATGCCTTCGCCGCCAGCGATCTGGCGCTCGCCGCATCGGGCACGGTGACCTACGAGCTCGCCATGGCAGAGCTTCCCATGATCATCACCTATCGCATGTCGGCCGCCTCGGCCGCGGTGATCCGTCGCATGGTCAAGGTGAAGTATGCGTCGGTGGTGAACCTGGTGCTCGGCCGCCAGGTGGCGCCCGAATTTCTGCAGGAGAATTGCGCGCCCGGCATCCTTGTGCGCGAGGTGGGCCGCCTGCTGGCGGACGCGCCGGCGCGGGCGCGGCAGAAGGCGGATCTGGCAGAGGTCGCCCAGGCGCTCGGCCGGGGCGGGCCCCCGGTTTCCGAAGCCGCGGCCGACGTCCTTGTCGGCGTGATCCGCAAGCATCGCGGCAATATCTGATCCCGGGCGAAGGAGGGCTCCATGACCGAACAGCCGAACCCGATCGCAAAGGCGCGAATCCTGCACACCATGCTGCGCGTGCGCGATCTCGACAGATCGATCGAATTCTATACCCGCCACATGGGCATGACGCTGCTGCGCCGCAAGGACTATCCCGACGGCAAGTTCACGCTCGCTTTCCTCGGCTACGGCGACGAGGACACGACGGCGGCGATTGAACTCACCTACAACTGGGACCGGCCGGAGGGCTACGACATCGGCTCCGGCTACGGTCATATCGCCATCGGCGTGCCGGACGTGGCGGCGGTCTGCGCGCGGCTGACGGCGGCGGGCGTCAAGGTGCCGGTCGGACCCAAGCCGGGGCCCGGCGGCAACACGCTGGCCTTCGTCGAAGACCCCGACGGCTACCGGATCGAGCTGCTGACGCGCCCGCGGCCGCAATAGGCAAAGGCGCGGACGGAAAGAAAAAGGCGCTCCCGCGGGAGCGCCTTTTTCATGCGGGGCGCGAAGCCCGGATTACTTGCGGTTGGCGATGGTCACGAACTTGCGCCGGTCGGTGCCGGTGTAGATCTGCCGCGGGCGGCCGATCTTCTGTTCCTTGTCCTCGATCAGTTCCATCCACTGGGAAATCCAGCCGACGGTGCGCGCCACGGCGAACAGCACGGTGAACATCGATGTGGGGAAGCCCATCGCCTTGAGGATGATGCCGGAATAGAAGTCGACATTGGGATAGAGCTTGCGGGAGACGAAGTAATCGTCATTCAGCGCGATATGTTCAAGCTCCAGCGCGAGGTCGAGCAGCGGCTCGTTCCTGACCTTCAGCGCCTTGAGAACCTCGTGGCAGGACTTCTGCATGACCTTGGCGCGCGGGTCGTAGTTCTTGTAGACCCGGTGGCCGAAGCCCATGAGCATCGTGCCGTCCTTCTTCTTCACGCGTTCGAGGAACGGCTTGATGTTCTTCACGTCGCCGATCTCTCCCAGCATCTTGAGCACGGCTTCGTTGGCGCCGCCATGCGCCGGACCCCAGAGCGAAGCGATGCCCGCGGCGATGCAGGCGAACGGATTGGCGCCGGTCGAGCCGGCGAGCCGCACGGTCGAGGTCGAGGCGTTCTGCTCGTGATCGGCGTGCAGGATGAATATCTTGTCCATCGCATCGGCGAGAACGGGGTTGACCTTGAACTCCTCGCAAGGCACGCCGAACATCATATAAAGGAAGTTTTCCGCGTAGTTGAGGTCGTTGCGCGGATACATGAACGGCTGGCCGATGGAATACTTGTAGGCCATCGCGGCGATGGTCGGCATCTTGGCGATCAGCCGGTAGGACGCGATCATGCGCTGGCGCGGATCGTTGATGTCGGTGCTGTCGTGATAGAAGGCCGACAGCGCGCCCACCACGCCGCACATGATCGCCATCGGATGCGCGTCGCGACGGAAGCCGCGGAAGAAGAAGTTGAGCTGCTCGTGCACCATCGTATGGCGGGTGATGTCGCGCTCGAACTTTTCCTTCTGTTCCCTGGTCGGCAACTCGCCCTTGAGCAGGAGGTAGCAGACCTCCATGAAATCGCTCTTTTCCGCCAGTTCCTCGATGGCGTAGCCGCGGTGCAGCAGGACGCCCAGGTCGCCGTCGATGTAGGTGATCTTGGATTCGGTGGATCCGGTCGCCGTATAGCCCGGATCGTAGGTGAAGTAGCCGGTCTCGGCGTAGAGGCGGCGGATGTCGATCACCTTCGGACCGATCGTGCCCGTCAGCAAAGGCAGGTCCACCTTTTTGCCGGTGACGTTGTCGGTGAGGGTGACGGTTTCGTTCTTGCCCTTCGAATTGGCCATGCGCGTGAAATCCTTAATTCTGCCCCGCCGGCGTTCCCGCGCCGCCGGGCGGCGGAGGCGGGCCGGTCGCCGGCGCGTCCGTTAACCCTGTTGCGTCATGCGGCCATCCTATAGGGACCGTTCTGGTTAATCAATTCGCAGGGTACGGGCCGGAGATTAAAAATCCGTGTCCAACGAAGGGCTTGGACACCGATTTTGACAAGTCATCGGGGCGCCAGCGCGTCCCCGATGCGGGCCAGGCTTTCTTCGCGCCCGAGCGCCGCCATGACCTCGAACAGGCCCGGGCTCTCGGCTCGGCCGGTGAGTGCGGCGCGCAGCGGCTGGGCGACCTCGCCGAGCTTGACGCTCGCCCCGGCGGCGTAGGTCTTGACCGCCGCTTCCAGCGCCGGTTCCGCCCAGTCGGCGGTGGCGGCCAGGACATCGGCCAGCCCGGCGAGATGCGTCCCGGCGCTCGGGGCGGCGAGCAGCTTGACCGCCTTGGCATCGGGCGAAAGCGGCCGGGGTGCCACGTAGATCATCGCCTTGTCGGCGAGTTCCACCAGGGTCTGGGCGCGCGGCTTGAGGCCGGCGAGGCCGCGGCCGAGGCGTTCGAGCGCCGCCGCATCGGGCGCCTTGCCGAGCGCCGCGGCGAGGCGCGGGGCAATCAGTTCGATCAGGCGGGCGTCGGCCGCCTCCTTGATGTAATGGGCATTGAGGCTGGCCAGCTTCGCCATGTCGAAGCGGGCCGGCGCCCGGCCGACGGCGTCGAGGTCGAACCAGGCGATGGCCTGTTCGCGGCCGATGATCTCGTCGTCGCCGTGGCTCCAGCCGAGCCGGAGCAGATAGTTGAACATCGCCTCCGGCAGGAAGCCCATGTCGCGGTAGGCCTCGACGCCGAGCGCGCCGTGGCGCTTGGACAGCTTGGCCCCGTCCGCCCCGTGGATCAGCGACATATGGGCGAAGTCAGGCGGCGTCCAGCCCATCGCCTCGTAGATCTGCAACTGGCGGAAGGTATTGGTCAGGTGGTCGTCGCCGCGGATCACGTGGGTTACGCCCATGTCGTGGTCATCGACGACCACCGACAGCATGTAGGTCGGCGTGCCGTCGGAGCGCAGCAGCACCATGTCGTCGAGTTCCGCATTGGCCACCCGCACTTCGCCCTGGATCAGGTCGGAAACGACGGTTTCGCCCCCCTGCGGAGCCTTCAGGCGAACCACGGGTTTGACGCCCGCGGGCGCTTCGGAGGCGTCGCGGACGCGCCAGCGCCCGTCGTAGCGCATCGAGCGTCCGGCGGCCTTGGCCGCATCGCGCATCTGCTGGAGTTCTTCCGGCGTGGCATAGCAATGATAGGCGCGGCCCCGGGCCAGCAGGTCTTGCGCCACCGCGGCATGGCGCGCGGCGCGGGAAAACTGGAACACGGGCGGCTCGTCGCCGGAAAGGCCCATCCAGGCGAGCCCGTCGAGGATGGCGTCGATCGCCGCCTGGGTGGAGCGTTCGCGGTCGGTGTCCTCGATGCGAAGCAGATAGGTGCCGCCGAAGTGGCGGGCATAGAGCCAGTTGAACAATGCCGTCCTCACGCCGCCGATGTGAAGGAAGCCCGTTGGGCTCGGCGCGAAGCGGGTGACGACCTTGCGGGACGTGTCGGACATGGCTCTCGTCGGGTTCGCTTGTTAGACTGACCGGATTAGACTGATCGGACTGATTTGGCGCGGGGTTAGTAACATATTCCCGCCCTGGATGCCATTTGACGCGTTCCGGAGCGGCTGCCGGTCATCGCCGCCCGGTCCCAGCAACCGCTCATTCACGGGTGGCGCGTGGCGAGTGACGGTTCTTTCCGCGAGGCGGGCGGCAAGGCAGGCCGCGGCGAGAGGCTCGCGGCGATCGAAGGCGCGCTCAAGCGCGCGCTTCCGGCCTTCGGTTCTGCGCTGATGGCCGAGCGCGAGCGCTGGCCCCTGTGGCTGCCCGTTGCCTTCGCTGCCGGCATTGACGCCTATTTCGCCCTGGCGGCGGAACCCCCGCCCGATGCCTTGCGCTTCGTTGCCGGCCTTGCCGTCGCCGGGGCGCTCGCCGGCTGGTGGCTCGTCCGTGGAGCGGCGGCGGCGCAGGTCGCCGCCGCGGCGCTGTTTCTGGCGGCGGCGGGAGCGCTCGGGTTTTCCGTCGCGGGATGGCGCGCGGCGGATGCCGCGGCGCCCGTGCTGGCAAAGCGCATCGGGCCGGTACCGGTCACGGGGCGGCTGGTCGCGGTCGAACCCGGCTTCAAGGGTGCCCGCATCACGCTCGAAGCGCCCGAGATCGCGAGCCTTGCCGCCTCCGAGACGCCGCAACGCATCCGTCTGCGCCTGCTCGGCAAGGATGGCAGCGGCCTCGCTCTCGGCGATACCCTGCGGGTCACCGCCACCTTGATGCCGCCGCCCGGACCCGTCGCGCCGGGCGCCTACGACTTCGCGCGCGAGGCGTGGTTCCAGCGCCTGGGCGCCGTCGGCTTCGCTTTCGGCGTGCCCCGCGTGATCGCGCGCGCCGATGCCGTTCAGGGACGCGGCTGGCGCGATGGGGCGATGCAATGGATCGTGGAAAAGCGCCGCGCGCTCTATGCCCGCGTCGTGGCGCTGCTGCCCGGCGACAGCGGCGCCATGACGGGCGCACTGCTCACCGGGGATCAGGGCGGCATATCGCCGGAAACGATGGAAGCCATGCGCGATTCGGGGCTCGCGCACATTCTTTCCATCTCCGGCCTGCATCTGGCGCTGGTCGCGGGCATCCTGTTCTTCGCCATGCGCGCGTTGCTGGCGTTGTCTCCCGCGCTCGCGCTCGAATATCCCATCAAGAAATGGGCGGCCGGATTCGCGCTCCTCGGCATCGCGCTCTACACGCTGTTCACCGGCGCCTCGGTGCCGACCCAGCGTTCCTTTCTGATGGCCGGCATCGTGCTTTTCGCCGTCATGGTCGACCGCAACGCGATCAGCATGCGACTGCTCGCCTGGGCCGCCGTCGCGGTACTTCTGGTCGCGCCCGAAAGCCTGCTGGGACCGAGCTTCCAGATGTCTTTCGCCGCGGTGGGCGGGCTGATTGCAGGGTTCGAGGCGTCGCGCCCGATGCTCGCGCGCCTGCGCGGCGAAGGCGGCCTTGGTGGTCGCCTGCGCGTGGCCCTGTTCGGCGCGGTGCTGACCACGCTGGTGGCGGGACTGGCCACGGCGGTGCCCTCGCTCTTTCACTTCAACCGCGTGGCGCTGCTGGGCCTTGTCGCCAATTTCGCCGCGGTGCCGGTGACCTCGTTCTGGGTCATGCCGTGGGCGGTGCTCGCTTACGCGCTCGCGCCGTTGGGACTCGACGGGCTGGCCATCCGGCCGATGAGCTGGGGCGTGGACGCCGTCATCTGGATCGCCCGCGCCATCGCGTCCTGGCCCGGCGCGGCGACGCGCCTGCCCGAGATGCCGACGGCGGCCTTCGTCGTCATCATGCTGGGCTTCACCTGGCTGATGCTTTGGCGGACTCGGTTGCGCCTGTGGGGGGTGGCCATCGTCGCCGCGGGATCGGTCATGGCGTTCGCCGCGCGTCCGCCCGATGTGCTGGTGGCGGGCGACGGCGCGAGCTTCGCGGTGCGCGAGGGCGGCCGCATCGTGCTGGTGGGCGAAACCGTCGGCCGATTCGAGCGGGAGACCTGGGTGCGCCGTGCCGGGCTCGACCCCGCGGCAGACGGGGATGCGCGGCGCGTAGGCTGGTCTGCCGCGACGGACGGGTCGCTGTCGTGCGACGCGGCCGCCTGTATCTACCGTGCCGCCGGCATGCGGGTGAGCCTGCTGCGCGACGCCGGCGCCGCGCTCGAGGAGTGCGCGCGCGCCCATGTGGTGGTCGCTCTCGGCGCCCGGCCGCGCAGCCGCTGCCGCGGCCCCTTGCGCGTGATAGGCCGCTTCGACCTGTGGCGCGAGGGCGCGCATGCGCTATGGCTCGCCCCTTCGGGCGCCGTCACTGTCCGCACCGTGGCCGAGGCGCGCGGCAATCGGCCGTGGGCGAGGGCCAGGGGCGGCTGAGCGCATCGGCCGAAGGGTGGGGCAGGGTGCCCTTTTTCGAGGCCGATGGGGGAGGCTCAGTACTTCCGCATGATGCCGACGAGGCGGCCCTGAACCTTGACCTGGTCGGGGCCGAAGATGCGCGTTTCGTACTTGGCGTTGGCGGGCTCCAGCGCGATGGACTGGCCCTTGCGGCGCAGGCGCTTCAGCGTCACTTCGTTGTCTTCGACCAGCGCCACGACGATGGTGCCGTTCTCCGCCGTGTCGCCCTGCTTGATGATGGCGATGTCGCCGTCGAGGATGCCGGCGTCGACCATCGAATCGCCTTCGACCTCGAGCGCGTAGTGCTCGCCGCGCCCCAGCATGTCGGGCGGAACGCCGACATAGGCCGAATGGTCGCGCAGCGCTTCGATCGGCGTGCCGGCGGCGATCTTGCCGTAAAGCGGCAGTTCCACGGCGTCGCCCGGGCGGGTCACCGGCGCGCCCTTGATGGCGGCGGCGCCGAAAGTGCCGGCGATGACCTTGGGGTCGAAAGCGGTTCGGGCGGGTTGCGCCGCCGCGGGGGCGGCGCCCTTGCTGCCTTCCGGTTCGCGCAGGATTTCGAGGGCTCGCGCCCGGTGGGGCAGGCGGCGGATGAAGCCGCGCTCCTCCAGCCCCGAGATCAGTCGGTGGATGCCCGACTTGGACTTGAGGGCCAGCGCGTCCTTCATCTCGTCGAAGGAGGGGCACACCCCGGTTTCCTTCAGGCGTTGTGAAAGAAAGGTCAAAAGTTCGTGTTGCTTGCGGGTCAGCATGACGCCCCTTGATCTTGGGCCGCCCCCGCAAGGGGGCAACCACATATGGAACCAAACCAGAACACTTTTGTACGTTCTAGTTTGGTTCTCGTTGCCGAGTCAAGGACCTTGGGGTGGGCGGGATGCCGCTGTCCGTGCCCTACAGGTACCCGCGCGAGGTCCAGTAGGCCGCGGCGGCGGGGTGGAGCGGCGCGCCGAGAGGTGCTTCCGGCGCATCCCGGCACATGATGTCGAGCGGCAGCGGGCCCGAACCCTCCCACGGGATCATGTGCCGGCGGGCTTCGAGCGCGGCGCAGAACCGGCGCACCGTTGCGTCGTCGGCCTCGGCATGGGTCAGCACCGGCCAGCCCGAAAAATCGAGGGTGGGCACGTCGGCGGGGAGACTCGGGTAGCGGCTTTTCGGCAGAACGTCGCGGCGATAGCCCATGTCTTCGAGCCGCGCCAGCGTTTCGTCGCCGAAGCGCAGCGGCGTCAGGCCGGCCGGCACCACCGCGTCCGCCCAGCCGTGCACGCCTTCGTCGAACACCGCCGTCAGCTCGCCGCGGACGAGGGCTTCGAACTTCTCCGTGCCGGGGCGGGGAATGTGGCCGGTCTTGTGCACGGCTCCGCCCCAGGCCGCGAGGTCGTCCAGCGAAAAGCCGGCGGCCGCGAAAATGTCGTCGAGCATGTTGTGCAGCCAGTGTTGCGCCTTGCCGCGCAGGCCGAGCCTGAGCGGGTACTTCGCCCGGCCGATGTCCTCGATGGTGGCGAGCCCGGTCGAAGCGTGGACCGCGAACAGGCACTGGTCGCGCGAGGGCAGCACGGTGACGGCGCGCACCGGCTGGGGAGAGGCGAAATACGAGCCCCTGCCGCGGCAGGCCAGCGTCAGCGCCGCCGAGGGATTGATGAACGCGAAGTCGATCTCGCGGCCGACGACGCGCGCGATGCCGTCGAGCACGCTCGACGAGCTGATGCGCACATGCCCGTTGCCGTCCGTCCGCGCGAGCGTGATCTCGCTCGCCGCGTAGGGTTCGTCAGGATCCGCGCCCATTCCGGCGGCGGCTTCCAGCATGAAGCGCGCCCGCATGGTTCCTGCGCCGATGGCGCGCGGCGAGGGGGCTTTCGCCATGATGTTGGTTTCCCGGGCTTTTTCAGCCGCCGAACCACATGCGCCGCCACGGATGCACCGTGGCGTCGCGCAGGCCTTCCTTGACGTTGGGTTCCTGCGCGACGATGGCCCTGGCTTCGGCCAGGCTCACGTT
>CAXRES010000225.1:0-10053 GCA_964229575.1 Alphaproteobacteria bacterium | reverse complement strand
CTCTGCGCGCTCACGCGCGACGCGGCGCAGCACGGCGTTGACCAGCCCCTTGAACTTGCGCTGGTTGAGCGCTTCCGTCGCCTCGACCGCGGTGGCGACGGCGGCATGGGTGGGGGTGCCGAGGAAGATGAGCTGCACGATGCCGAGCGCGAGGATGTCGCGCACGACGACGGCGCCTTTCGGCAGGGGCCGCTCGATCAGGCGGCCGAGCACGGCGTCGATCTCGCCTTCGCGGCGCAAGGCCGTGGCGGCCAGCAGGCGGGCGAAGGCCCGGTCGCGCGATTCGAGAGAATTGAACCCGGCGCTTTCCTCGAGCGCTGTCTCCAGGGCGACGTGGCGGCTGCGGACGCGCCCGAGCGCGGCGATCGCCGCCCGTCGCGCCTCGGCCGGCAAGCCGGCGCGCGGCTGCGGCCGTGCCGCGCCCGCGCGCCTATTCGCGGTGCGCGGCGACTTCGTCTGCTGTCTTGCGGGGCCGGGCGGGCGTTCGGCCATCAGGCCCACGGCCCGGAGACGCCCGCCATCTCGCGCAGGCGGGCGACGCGGTTGGCGGTCGCGGGATGGGTCGAAAACAGGCTGTCCACCGCGTGCCCATGCAGCGGGTTGATGATGAACATGTGCGCGGTCGCGGGATTGTGCTCGGCCTCGGCATTCTCGACCTGGTGCGCCGCCGCTTCGATGCGTTCGAGCGCGGAGGCCAGCCACAGCGGCCGCCCGCAGATCATCGCGCCCATGCGGTCGGCTTCGTATTCGCGCGTGCGCGAGATCGCCATTTGCACCACCATGGCCATGATCGGCGCAAGCACCATGACGAGAATCATCCCGATGACGCCCAGCGGATTGTTGCGGTTGTTGTGTCCGCCCCCCAGGATGAAAGCGAAATTGGCGAGCATGCCGATGGCGCCGGCCAGCGTCGCGGTGATCGTCTGGATCAGGGTGTCGCGGTTCTTCACATGGGCAAGTTCGTGCGCCATGACGCCCGCCACTTCTTCATGCGACAGGCGGTTGAGCAGGCCGGTCGTCGCCGCGACGGCGGCGTGCTCGGGATCGCGGCCGGTGGCGAAGGCGTTGGGCTGTTCGTTTTCGATGATGTAGACGCGCGGCATCGGCAGTTCGGCGTTGGCGGCAAGCTGCTCGACGATGCCGTAGAAGCCCGGCGCTTCGGCGCGGTCCACTTCGCGCGCGCCGTACATGGATAGGACCATCTTGTCCGAATTCCAGTAGGCGAACAGGTTCATCGCCGCGGCGAGGGCGAAGGCGATCAGCATGCCGCCTTCGCCGCCGATCATGTAGCCCGCGGCGAGGAACAGCGCGGTGATGCCGGCAATCAGGATGAAGGTACGGGTCTGGGCCATCTGTGTCCTGTCGACCGGGCGGCTTTACGGGATTGCCGCCGCAGGCGGCGTTAATCAGTTACTGCCGCCGCAAGCGGCCGCGGCAGTGGATTTTTCCTGCAGATTACTTAGATTGCGCCGGTGGTCCATTCAAGGGCCGGGACTTTGGTCATCATGAACGAAACGCCGCAGAAACCCAAACGCATCCAGCCGCCCCTGCCGCCCGCCCCGTCCGCCGCGCGCCGGCCGCTGGCCCCTGTTCCGGGCGATGGGGCAGGCGGCGATGCATCGGGCGGGCCGCGCGAAAAAAAGCCCGCCGACCCCACCCGTTATGGCGATTGGGAAAAGAACGGGCGCTGTATCGACTTCTGATCGCGTCAGAAATATTATTCCGTTCTTGATTTGTTCACACCTTTCATCTAGGTTGTTCGGCAGAATGTGTCGGGCCGCCGCCCTTCGGCCCGGCGCGGAATATCACACTGCCGGATTCTGGCCATGCGGGGACTGCGCCTTGTCGCTTCGCTCTGCCTTCTGCTCGGGCTGCTCGGGCTGGTCGGCTCCACGGCGGCGCGCGAAGTCTTGCCGGGCCCGGTGGCGGCCCAGGTACTCAAGGTCCTCGACGGCGACACATTGATGGTCCGCGCCCGCATCTGGGTCGGCCAGGACATCGAGATCAGGGTCAGGATCTTCGGCATCGATGCGCCCGAGCTTCGCGGCCGCTGCGAGGAAGAAAAACTTCGCGCGCGCCAGGCGCGCGACTTCGTGCGCGACGCCGTTGCATCGGGTCGGGTGCGCTTGCACCTGATTCAGTACGACAAGTACGCCGGACGGGTTCTTGCCCGCGTCGAAACGGAAAGCGGCCGCGATCTCGGCGCTGCGCTTCTCGCGGCCAAACTCGCGCGCGCTTACGACGGCGGCACGCGCGCCGGATGGTGCGGTTGAACGAAAAAATCTCGGCCGCCGGTCATCTGCGCTAACATGCAGGCCGCAATGGGACTACCGGACGCCGGCCGCGAAGCATGACGAGGACGACCACGGAGAACGGCAGGCGCCTGACGCCGGCATTGGGCGCGGGCGGACTCGTGGCGGGCTATCTGGCCCTGGCGTTGGCGCCGCTCGCCGTTGCCGCCGTGACGGCGCCCGCAGGTTCCGGATTCAGCCGCGAACTGGGCAGCGGTCTCGCCATCGTCGCCTATGCCATGATGCTCGTGCAATTCGTGCTGATCGGCCGCTTTCGCCCGATCAGCGGGCGCGTCGGCATCGACGCCATTCTGCGCCTGCATCAGTTGCTGGCGCGGTTGTTGACGGTTTTTCTCCTGCTGCATCCGTTCATCTACGCGTTGCCGCGTCTCGCTTCCGATCCCGCCGCTTACGGCGCGTCCGTGGTAACGATGTTCTCCGCCCCGGCTTTCGCCAGCGGCATCGTCGCCCTCGCGCTCCTGCTTGTCCTGATGCTGCTCGGACTGCGGCGGACCCGGTTGCCGTTTTCCTACGAGGCCTGGCGCGCAAGTCACGGCGCGCTTGCCGCCGTCATTGCCATCGCCGGATTGCACCATGCTTTCACCGTCGGCGAGCTGAGCGCCCATCCGGCCTTGCGTGGCCTGTGGCTGCTTCTGGCGGTTCTCGCCCTGGCGACGCTGCTGCATGGCTACCTCGTGCGCCCGCTCCTGCAATTGCGCCGGCCCTGGCGGGTGGCCGAAGTCAGGCGGCTCGGCCCGGCGCGCTGGCACCTCGCGCTGGAACCCGAAGGCGAGCCGCTCGCTTTCAGCGCCGGCCAGTTCGTCTGGCTCAAGGTCGGTCGCCTTCCCTTTACGTTGCGCGAAAATCCGTTCTCGGTGATTTGCGCGCCGGGCGCCCGCCGGATCGAATTCCTGATCCGCGAGGCGGGCGATTTCACCGGATCGGTGGGAAGCCTCAGGCCCGGGGACCGCGCCTGGGTCGATGGGCCGCACGGCGCCTTCACTCTCCATGCGGCCGCCGGCGCGAAGCGGATCGTCATGCTCGCCGGCGGCGTCGGTCTTGCCCCGATTCTCTCGATGCTGCGCGCCGCGGCCGATGCCGGCGACCGCCGCGCGTTTCATCTGGTCTTCGCCAACCGCACCCGCGAACAGGTCGTGCCGCTCGCCGCGATCGACGATCTCGGCGCCCGGCTCGATCTGAAGACAGACCTCGTGCTGTCGGAGCCCCCCGCCGATTGGACCGGCGTGCGCGGCCAGATGGACGCAAGGACGCTGCTGCCCTTGCTGGCGGCGGGCGCGGGCGCGGATACGATTTATTACCTGTGCGGGCCGCCGCCCATGGTGCGGGCATCGCTGGCGGCGCTGGTCGCGCTCGGCGTTTCGCCGCGGCGCATCGTCACCGAACGCTTCGATTACGAGTGAGGCGCGCGATGTTCACGACGTTTCTTCATGACCGGGCGGTGCCGATTTTCGCGGCGATTCTTGCGGCGATCGTCATCGCCGTCGCGGTCTTCGCCTCGCGCTAGATTACTTTTGCCCGCCGTGAATGCGCTCAAGAAAGGCGATGATGCGCGCGCGTTCCGCCTTGTCGCGGGCATGGTGGCGCGCCAGCTTGCGTTCGAGCCATTGGGCGCGTTCCCCGGCATCCGGATGGGCCTTGAGAAATTCCGCCGCCTTCTGCGCCGAATGGCAGCGCGCGCAGCGCGCGTTGAAGTCGGCCTCGCCGGTTTCCTGCGCACGCGTCGGCGCGGGCCAGAGCGCCATGACCGCCATCAACGCGATGAAAGGGCGCAGGTTCATTCTTCGTTGCCCGCTTTCATGCCCTTGAACAGAAAATAGAACACGGCGGCGATGGCGATGGGCAGGAAGATGATCAGGGCGTCGAGCGGCATGTTGAGCCGGCTCGCCAGGAACAGCCCGGCATAGATCATGCCCGCGGACACGACCCAGATGACGGTGGCGCCGAAGACGGCGAAGTTGAGCGTCTTGCCGCTGGTGCGCAGCACGTAGCCGACCGCGAAGGAAGGCAGCAGCGTCGAAAACATCATGATGGCGAGTTTGTCGTCCACTTGGGAAATCCTTGCGCTTCGGTTGCGCTCTAGCGGTTGAGCCGGTTGTCGACAAGATCCTGGACCACGCCGGGATCGGCCAGCGTCGATGTGTCGCCCAGGTTGCCGAAATCGTTTTCCGCGATCTTGCGCAGGATGCGGCGCATGATCTTGCCCGAACGCGTCTTGGGCAGGCCGGGCGCCCACTGGATCTTGTCGGGCGAGGCGAAGGGGCCGATTTCCTTGCGCACCCACTGCACCAGTTCCTTGCGCAGATCTTCGCTGCCTTCCTCGCCGGTCATCAGGGTGACATAGCAGTAGATGCCCTGACCCTTGATCTCGTGCGGATAGCCGACGACAGCGGCTTCGGAAACCTTCGGATGGGCCACCAGCGCGCTTTCCACCTCCGCCGTGCCCAGGCGATGGCCGGAAACGTTGATCACGTCATCGACCCGGCCGGTGATCCAGTAGTAGCCGTCCTCGTCGCGCCGGCAGCCGTCGCCGGTGAAATACTTGCCCGGAAACTGCTTGAAGTAGGTGTCGATGAAGCGCTGGTGATCGCCGAACACCGTGCGCATCTGGCCGGGCCAGGAATCGGCGATGCACAGGTTGCCGACGCCGGCGCCTTCGATGGGCGTGCCGTCGTGGTGCACCAGCAGCGGCTTGACGCCGAAGAAGGGAACGGTGGCCGAGCCGGGCTTGAGCGCGATGGCGCCGGGCAGCGGGGTGATCATGTGCCCGCCGGTTTCCGTCTGCCACCATGTGTCGACGATGGGGCAGCGGCCGTCGCCGACGACATCGTAGTACCAGCGCCAGGCCTCGGGATTGATCGGCTCGCCCACCGTGCCGAGGATGCGCAAGCTTTTGCGCGAGGTCTTCCTGACCGGCCCGTCGCCGCCCTGCATCAACGCGCGAATCGCCGTCGGCGCGGTGTAGAAGATGCTGACCTTGTGCTTGTCGACCACCTGCCAGAAGCGCGAGGAGTCGGGATAATTGGGCACGCCTTCGAACATCAGCGAGATTGCGCCGTTGGCGAGCGGCCCATAGACGATGTAGCTGTGCCCCGTGACCCAGCCCACGTCGGCGGTGCACCAGTAGACTTCGCCCGGGTGGTAGTCGAAGACGTATTCATGCGTCATCGCGGCGAAGACCATGTAGCCGCCCGTGGTGTGCAGCACGCCCTTGGGCTTGCCGGTGGAGCCCGAGGTATAGAGGATGAACAGCGGATCCTCCGCGCTCATTTCCTCCGGCGGGCAATCGGCCGAAACCCGGGCGATTTCCTCGTGGTACCAGACGTCGCGGCCTGCCACCCAGTCGATCCTGTTGCCTGTACGCCTGACCACGATCACCGTGTCGACGCCCTTGCAGTTCCTGAGCGCGGCATCGGTGTTGGCCTTGAGCGGGATGAGCTTGCCGCCGCGCACGCCTTCGTCGGCGGTGATCACGCAGTTCGACTTGCAGTCGGTGATGCGCCCGGCGAGGCTGTCGGGAGAAAAGCCGCCGAATACCACGGAATGGACGGCGCCGATGCGCGCGCAAGCCAGCATGGCGTAGGTGGCTTCGGGAATCATCGGCATGTAGATGGTGACGCGATCGCCCTTCTTGACGCCCCGCGCCTTCAGAACATTGGCGAAACGGCAGACATGACCGTGCAACTGGCCGTATGTGATGCGCGCGTCCTTCGTCGGATCATCGCCTTCCCAGATCAGCGCCACCTGGTCGGCGCGGTGCGGCAGGTGCCGGTCGATGCAATTGGCGGAGGCGTTCAGCGTGCCGTCCTCGTACCACTTGATCGAGACGTTGCCCTCGAAGGTCGTGTTCTTGACCTTGGTATAGGGCCTGATCCAGGTGATACGCCGGCCATGCTCGCCCCAGAACCTGTCGGGGTTTTCGATGGAGGCGCGGTACATTTCCTTGTACTTCGCCTTGTCGATCAAAGCGTTCGCGGCGGTTTCCTCGCTCACGGGAATGACAGGATCGGTCGACATGGGAAAAGCCCCCTGGTTGGCCAATTACTTGGATCGTCGTTCCGGGCGAATTGCTCTCGCCCGCGGTTCACCGCCCGGCCGCGGCTGCCTGTTGACTATGCATTATTGTTGCCTCCGCCGGTCGGCACAAGGGGGCCCGCCCGGCGCGATGGTTCGGGGTCGAAAGTCCCGTTCAGCCCGGGTTTTCGTGCCGCGGCGCGAGGCGGATTTCGCCGTCGGCGACGATGATCGGCACCGCCGTCAGCGCGCAGGTTGCGGGCATGGGCCCCGACAGGACCTCTCCGGTCTCGATCCGGAAGGTCGCGCCGTGCATGACGCAAAGGATCCGCGTCTTGTCGAGGGTCAGGAAAACGTCGTCCTTCCAGTTGAGCGGCAGCAACTGGTGCGGGCAATCGTTGATGTAGGAAAACACCTCGTCCCCCTTTCTCACCACGAAGATTTCGACCTCTTCGCCGTCGTCGAACTGCAGCAGGAAGGCTTTGGAGGGCGGATCGGTCAGGTCCTCGATCCGGCACATGACCTCTCCGGGGCGCACGATGGGGGGCTTGTTCACGGGATACTCCGGATCACGGGCGGGCGGCGCATTATGGTCAGGCGGCGGGGCGTGGGCAACCGCCGGGGCCGCCGCCCCACGCCCTTTTGCATACGCCCCACGACTTTTCACCTAACCCATTGTTATAATGCTGAATTCTCCTGAATTTTAACCGACGGGAAACCCTCGTTCCGTTATCGAAGGCGGCGACGCGTGGATGGCGTGCTGCAATCATGGGGGGACCGCCGTGCAGAAGTTTCTGTCTCGTTTCCGTATCGCTTTTCAGATCGGCCTGATCGGCGCCTTCGCCATTCTCGGATTTGCCGTCGTCGGCGGCGTATACGGGGTCAAGACGCTCGAACAGGCGCGTCTGCAGGCGACGGCGCAACGGGCGGGCGAACTTGCGCAACTCGCCGATGCCGTCAGCAAGGGCGTGCAGGATGCGCGCGGGCACGAACAGAACCTGTTCATCACCGGCGAAGAGGTCTACGTCGTCTATCACCAGAAGGCGGTGGAGACTTCGATCGCCGCACTCAGGAAATTCGCCGCCTCCATCGCCGCTCCCGAACGCAAGGAAAAGGCCGAAGCCATCGGCGCCGACATCGGCGACTACGCCGCCGACTTCGCCAAGATCGTCGCGCTCAAGAAAAGGACGGGAATCGGCGGCGACGACGGGTTGCTGCCGCAGGTGCGCCGCGAAGGCGACGCGCTCGACGAACTCGGGCTCAAGTCCCGCGATTCCGGCGTGCTTGCGGGCATCATCACGATGCGCCGTACCGAGCGCAGTTTCCTGACCGAATACACGCCGCGTTTCGTCTTTTCCATGAAGAACGAGGGCCGCCTGACGAAAGAAGCGGTCGAAAAGACGAAAATGCCGCAGGCGGAACGCGACGAGATCAAGGCCAAGATCGACGAATACGTCGACGCCTTCCAGAAGATGGGCGAGGTTGAACTCGCCCTGCGCGAGCAGCGCACCACGCTCGAGGATTACTACAACAAGATCCTGCCGCCGCTTGCGGCGATGTCGAAGGAATACAATGAGGCGGCGGCCGAGGCGGACACCGAGGTCAAGTCCAGCCAGCAGGAAGCGAGCGTGATCATCGCCGGGGCCATCGGCGCGGTCATGCTGCTCTGCCTGATCGCCGTCGTCTTCGTCGCGCGCGGCATCGCCCGGCCGGTCAAGGTCCTGACCGAGCTTCTGGCCCGGCTCAGCCAGGGCGACACGTCGATCCGCGTGCCGCGCGACGAACGGCGCGATGAAATCGGCTCGATGCACCAGGCCGTCCGCGCCCTGCGCTCCGCCGTCGGCGACGCCTTCCGTCTGCGCCAGATGGTAGAAGACATGCCGAACCCGGTGATGACGGTGAATCCGGAAACGCTCGGCATCGATTACATGAACAATGCCTCGCGCGAGGCTTTCGCTCGCCTCGCTTCGGCGCTGCCGGTCGCCCCCGACGCGCTTGCCGGCACGACGATCGACTTCTTCCTCGACGATGCGGAGGGCAGGGCCGAATCGCTGAAGCGCCCGGACGACATGCCGTTCGCCTTCGACAAGGCGCTGGGCGAGGAAATCGTGCGGGTCGAGGTTTCCGCCATTCTCGATCGCAACAGGCAATACATGGGGCCGATGTTCGCCTGGTCGATCGTCACCGAACAGCGTCGTGCGGAGCGCGAGGCCCGGCGCCTCGTCAACATGGTCGAACAGATGCCCGCGGCGGTGATGACCCTCGATCCCCGCGACCTGAGCATCGCCTATTCCAATACGGCCTGCCGCAAGGCGTTCGACCGGCTGGCCGGCGCATTGCCGCCGGGCACGGCGACGGAAAAGGGCGCCGATGCGCGCTTTTTCCTGGACGATGCCGCTGCGCGTGCGCCGATGCTGTCCGACCCGGACCGGATGCCGTTCTCCTACGGCCGCGAATTTGCCGGCGAGACGGTGCGTGTCGAAGTTTCCGCCATCCGCGACAGCGAAGGACGGTTCGTCGGCCCGATGCTGGCCTGGACCATCGTCACCGAACAGTTGCGCGTCGCGCGATCGGTGCGCGAGGTGGCGGAGGTTCTCGCCACGTCTGCCGCATCGATGGAAACGAACGCGAAGGACCTGTCGAGCACGGCGGAAGAAACCGACGCCCAGTCCAACGTGGTGTCGCGCGCTTCGGAGCGCGCTTCGGCCAACGTGCAGTCGGTCGCGTCCGCGACCGAGGAGCTTTCCGCCTCGATCGCCGAAATCGGCGCGCAGGTGTCGCGCTCGAACGAGGTCGCCGGCAAAGCCGTCGCCGCGGCGTCCGGGGCCAATGAATCCATCGAAGGGCTGGCCCGCATGGTCGAGCGCATCGGCGACGTCGTGCAGTTGATTACCGATATCGCCGACCAGACCAACCTTCTCGCGCTCAACGCCACGATCGCGGCGGCGCGCGCGGGCGACGCCGGCCGCGGCTTCGCCGTGGTGGCGGCCGAGGTCAAGAGCCTGGCCCAGCAGACCGCACAGGCGACCGAACAGATCACCGGGCAGATCAAGGAAATCCAGGGGGCCACCGGCTCCGCCGTCGGCGCGATCAAGGGGGTTGCCGGCACCATCGGCGACATCCGCGACATTTCGGCGTCAATCGCTTCGGCGGTCGATCAGCAGACCTCGGTGACGCGCGAGATTTCGCGCAACGTCCATGAAGCGGCCAGCGGGTCCGAACAGGTTTCCGACAACATTCAGGGCGTTGTCGCGGCCGCGGCCGAGACCGGCTCCGCCGCCAACACGGTTCTGGAAGCGGCGCGGGAACTGACCCGTCATGCCGCGCGCCTCAAGCAGGACATCGACGCCTTCGTCGGCAGCGACGCCGCCTGAGGACCGTTCGGGGGAAAAGGGGACGCTGCGGCCGGATCAATTCCGGCCGCGGCCGCCTTCAGGCCTTCACGCCGGCCATGCGGCAGAGGATTTTCCATTCGGCCGGCGAAACCGGCACAACCGAAAGGCGCGACTGGCGCACCAGCGCCAGCTGCGAAAGGCCGGCCTCCGCCTTGATATCGGCAAGCGTCACCGGCGTCTTCACCGCCATCACCGCGCTGATGTCGACCCTGCCGAAGCGACCCGTCGCGTCGCTCGCGTCGGGGTAGTGCTCCCTGACCACCTCGACGACGCCGACGATCCGTTTCTCGTCGACCGAATGATAGAAGAAGCCGCGCTCGCCCTTCTTCATCGCC
>CAXRES010000224.1:0-6352 GCA_964229575.1 Alphaproteobacteria bacterium | reverse complement strand
TGACATGAGCGAAGCCGCGACCAGCATCGCCCTGCTGCCCGCCCGCCGGGCGGCGCGGCGCGTGCTGGCCGCGCTCCTTGCCGCCATCTTCGTCCTTGGCCCCTGTGCCGCGGCGCGGGCCGACAAGCCGCAACGAATCGTTTCGATCAACCTGTGCACCGACCAGCTCGCCATGCTGCTGGTGCCGGCCGAGCGCATCGTTTCGCTCAGCTTCCTCGCCGCCGATCCGGCATCTTCCGCCATGGCGGAACTTGGCGCGCGCTTCCACCTCAATCACGGATTGGCCGAGGAGATCCTGCCGCTCGATCCCGACATCGTGCTCGCCGGGCCGCACGGCGCCGGCGCCGCCATCGCCCTGCTGCGCCGTCTCGGCCGGCCGGTGTTCCAGTTGCCGCTCGGCGAAAGCCTCGACGACGTGCCGCGCCAGCTGCGCGCGGTCGCCAGGGTTCTGGGCGAAGAAGCCTGGGGCGACGCCCTGATCGCCGGATTTTCCGAGCGCCTCAAGAGGATCGTACCGCCTCCCGAGGGGGCGCGCCCCGTGGCGGCGATCTATGCCCCGAACGGCATCACCTCCGGCGCCCATAGCCTGCCCGATGCGGTGCTGGCCGCCGCCGGCTTCGACAACCTGGCCTCGCGCCGGGGCATCGCCGGAGTGGGACGGCTCGATCTTGAAACCATCGTCGCCGCCCGGCCCGACGCGCTGATCCTCGGCCGGCTGGCGCTCGAACGCCCGTCGCTCGCCACCGGCAGCCTCGGCCACCCCGCACTTGCGGCTGCGGTGCCTCGTAACGCCGTCATCGCCGTGCCGCATCATCTCTGGGCCTGCGCCATCCCCCAGGTGGCGCAGGCGGTGGAGGCGCTCGCCCGCCTGCGAAGCCGCATTTCCGAACCGCGGGGGCAGCGATGAGCGCCGCCCGCACGCCCCGTACACCCCGCAGGCCCCGTACGCTGCTCGCGCTTCTTGCGCTCGCGACCCTCGTCCTGTTCGCCCTGTCGCTGGCCGTCGGGCCGTCCGGGCTCGGCATCGGCGCGCTGGTCGACCTCGCCGCGGGGCGCGGGGCCGAAGCCGCGCGCATCATCGTGATCGAGGTGCGCCTGCCGCGCGCCCTCCTCGCGCTGCTGATCGGCGCGGCGCTCGGCCTTTCGGGCGCGGTGCTGCAAGGCTATCTGCGCAACCCGCTGGCCGAGCCGGGATTGATCGGGGTCACCGCCTCGGGCGCGCTCGGCGCCGTTCTCACGCTTTATTTCGGCCTCGCCTCCGCCTTCGCCCTCGCCCTGCCCTTGGGCGGCATCGCCGGCGCGGCGGCCGGCGTCGTCGTCGTGCAGGCGCTGGCCGGGCGCGACACCGGCGCGCTGTCGCTGATCCTCGCCGGCATCGCGGTGACGAGTTTCGCCGGCGCGCTCACCGCGCTCGCCCTCAACCTCGCGCCCAGTCCCTTCGCCGCGCTCGAGATCGTGTTCTGGATGATGGGCTCGCTCGCCGACCGCAGCCTCGATCACGTGGCGCTGGCCGCGCCCTTCATCGTCATCGGTGCGGGCCTGCTCCTGACCACGGGCCGGGCGCTCGACGCCCTCACGCTCGGCGAGGACACGGCGGCCACCCTCGGCGTCGATCTCGGCCGCCTGCGCGCGCGCATCGTCGCCGGCACCGCGATCGCCGTCGGCGCCGCCACGGCGGTCGCCGGCGCCATCGGCTTCGTCGGCCTCGTCGTGCCGCATCTTCTCCGGCCGTGGACGGGCTACCGGCCGGCGGCGCTGCTGCCCGCGAGCGCGCTCGGCGGCGCGGCGCTGACGCTCGCCGCCGACATCGCCGTGCGCGTGATCGCGGTGCGCGGCGAGATCAAGCTCGGCGTCGTCACGGCGCTGATCGGCGCGCCCTTCTTCCTGTGGCTGGTGCTGGCCGAACGCAGGAGGCTCGCTTGAGCCGGCTCTCCGCCCGCGGCATCCGCCATGCCTACAATTCCCGCCCCGTGCTGGCGGGCGTCGATCTCGACCTTGCGCCGGGCGAAGTGGTGGGCCTGATCGGCCCCAACGGCGCGGGAAAGACGACGCTGATGCGCGTCCTGGCCAGCCTGATGACACCCGAAGAAGGGTCTGTCGCGCTCGACGGTGCGCCGCTTTCTTCCCTGCCGCGCGAGGCCCGGGCGCGGGCCATCGCCTATCTGGCCCAGGACGGCGCCGCCGAATGGGCGGTAAGCGTGGAAACCCTGGTCGGCCTCGGCCGGCTGCCCCATGTCGGCCCCTTCCGCGCCCCCGGCGCCGCCGACCGCGCGGCGGTAGCGCGCGCGCTTGCCGCCTGCGATCTCGCCCTCCTCGCGGCCCGCCCGGTCAACCGCCTGTCGGGCGGCGAAAGGGCGCGCGCCCTTCTGGCCCGCGCGCTCGCCGTCGAGGCGCCGGTGCTGCTCGCCGACGAGCCGGTCGCCGGCCTCGACCCCGCCCACGCCATCGACGTGATGGAGGTGCTGGCCGCCCGCGCCCGGCAGGGTGCGGCGGTGCTCGCCGTCATCCATGACCTGACCATCGCGGCGCGTCACTGCGACCGGCTGGTGCTGATGGAGGCCGGCGCCGTGCTGGCCGAAGGCGCGCCGGCCGACGTGCTGAGCGAGGCGAACCTGGCGCGCGCCTACGGCATCCGCGCGCTTGCCGGAACCGCCGAGGGCCGCGCCTGGATCGTGCCGCTCGGCCGCATCGGGGAGCGCGCCCGATGAAGGCCCTGACGGTCGCATGTGAAGCCCTGCGCCGCCGCCCGCTGGCCGCCGCCGTGGCGGCGTCGCTGGCACTTCATGGCGGGGCGCTGGCCGGGGCGCATTTCCTGCTGCAAGGCGACGGCCCGGGCCTGCCGGCGGTCCGCCATGTCGGATTCGTCGTCATCGAACGTCCGCAGGCCGCAAGCAGGCCCGCACCCGCGCCGCAACCGGAGCCGGAGCGCAGAGCCGCCCGCGCCGACCAGACCGTGCCCGCCGGGCCGGTCATCCCGGTTCCGGCCCGAGCGACGCCGCCGCGCGAGGCAAGCGAGCCTCCGGCCCGCCTCACGCCCCGCCGCCGGCCCGACGCGCCGACGCAGGCGCCGGCCGAACCTTTCCCCGCCGCGGCACCCGCCACGGACCCCGGGACGGCGCCGGCCACCGATGCACCGCCCGCACAGGCCGCGCGCGGCGCCGATCCCGCGCCCCGGCAGCAGGCAGCCCTTGATGGTGGCGAAACGTCACCGCCCGCCTGGGGCGCACCCGGGCAGGCCAACCCGGCGCCCGCCTATCCGTGGCTGTCGCGCCAGAAAGGGGAACAGGGGCGCGTCGTTCTGCGCGTCGCCGTCGATGCCGAAGGCCGGGCGGCCGATGTCGGCATCGCGGCGAGCAGCGGCTTCGGCAGGCTGGACCGCGCCGCGCAGGCGGCGATCCGCCGGTGGCGCTTCGCCCCGGCGCGCCGCGCAGGCATCGCGGTGCCGGGCCATGTCGAGGTGCCGGTCACCTTCCGCCTGTCGGACGGCTAGCGCGTTGTGCGCCCGAACGGGCGCAGGCCAACGCGCTGTCTTATCGATTGCAAGCACCTTTATTCTGCGATCGGATTTTCCATCTGATCGCGGGTTGCGCTAACCGGCGGGAAATTCCTCGTAGAAGGCGAGCTTGCGCTGCAACGGCGCGTCGTCCACCACGAACAGGCACAGGGGCTTCTTCGTCGAGCCGTTGGCGAGCCGGATATTGGCATGGGTCGGCACGATGAAGGTGTCGTCCTCCCCGAACTTGAGCGCGGTGCCGTCGATGTCGGCCTCGCCCTCGCCCTCGATCACGTGGACGACGCCCGAGCACGAGCGGCGCGGCAGCGTCACGGTTTCGCCGGCGCGGATCATCATGGCGGAAAAGCCGAGCGTCGGCAGGCATTCGAAGCCGGTCTCCGGGTTGACATAGGCCATCCAGGCGGGCTTGCCCGGCGCCACGTCCTGGGCCAGCGCCAACAGGGCCTCGCGCACCTCGGTCCAGGGGTAGCGCGTCAGCGGATAGGGCGCGCGGGCGCCGTTGAGGCTCTGGTACGGCACGAGGCCGGCGCGCCGATAGCGCGTCTGCGACGAATCGGGCGCGTTGCGCCGGCCCTGGGACGGCATGTCGATGCAGTAGGACGCCTCCATGTAATAGATCAGCGGCAGGTCGAGCGCATCCATCCACACCACCGGGCCCTTGCCCTCGTGGCCGTGCTCGTGCAGCGTGCCCGACGGCGTCAGGATCAGGTCTCCCTTCTCCATCGGGCATTTCTCGCCCTGCACCGTGGTAAAGCCGCCCGAGCCTTCGACCACGCAGCGCACCGCCGACGGCGTGTGCTTGTGGTTGGGCGCGGTCTCGCCCGGCAGAATGAGCTGCATGCCGATGTAGATGGTCGGTGTCGCCATCATGTTGTCGAGGCCGAGGCCCGGATTGGCCAGCGCCAGCACCCGGCGCTCGGCCTTTTCGATCGGCGTCAATTCACCCGCACGCAGAAGATAAGGACGTACATCCTTGTATTTCCACAAGACCGGCTGGGTGCGGCGGCCCGGCTTGCCATAGGGCAGCACGGACCGCAGGTTGGGCCACAGCGGCACCAGGTTGAGGCCGGTGAGGCCGTCGCGATAGTCCTGTGGCAGGTCCTGAAGGGTGCCGAGGGCGTGGGACATGGGGGCTCCTGCGTAAGCGGTTCGGGGCGCGGCGACGCGGCGGCAAACCCGGGCCACCGCCCAGCGCCCGCGCGGGGCCGAGTGTAGCAAGATACCGGTGGCGGAATAACTCCCTTGTGGGGGGCGGCCTTACGCCGCCCAGTGGGCCGCGAAGGCTTCCTTACCCGGTAGAATCTGCTCTTCCCACAACCACGAACGATTCATGTCCGTCTCGTTCGTGACGGACTCTACATTAATCCGGATACGGACCTGTGGACCACGTCACCTCAAGTCACGGACGGGCACCTATTGCCGGGCAGTTGATGGCCGCAAAGAAATGCGGCCATCGAAGGTACGTATGATCTGTACATAGCCCTCATGTTCAAGTAGCGCTGGACCTCTGTCCTTCGATATCCAAAGGGCTCCAGAAGCCTCACGCACTGTCCACAGAGCAGGATTGCCGAACTGGTCAATAATTTGCACCGCACCAGGCGACAGCCCGCATCCCTTGTTGATGCGCAGACAATTATCGACTGCTGAAAAACGCGCAAATCCCAGGCTCTCCGTGCGCGCTACAAGCCGGCCCTCCACCTCATGCGCAGAGCGACCACTTCGATCCCGGTAAACAGATACGGTCAAGTACTGAACATCAAGGGCTCGCAGGGCGGTCGTCCATTCAGGGGCAGGCATGTTGCCTACAACGGCAACATAACGCGGAACATAAACCAGCAATGCATTAGCTTGCTCGCGGCTAAGAAAATTAAAGCCCCTAAGCAAACTCGACACGCACGTTTGATCCGGCTCGCCATAACGAAAACATCGAACCTGCGGCAATACGTGCTGATCCAGCGAATGCCCAGCTAGCTCAACTTCGACCACAAACCAGTGCGACAAGCTATTGTGGATCAAGGCCAAGTCAGCAGCACGACGCTCTCCCTCTAGTAGGAACGTGCCAGCGAAGACACCACACCAGTAGTCTGGGAAAAGACAGGCTAAGGCTTTAACCACCTCTGCCTCGAAATCGATCTCTACGAATGCAGTGGGGTCCATCAACTGAAAAATATTGTCTTCGTTACACTCGCCCGTCAGCAGCCTCTTCATGCATGGCTCCACGTAACCGTCGCAACACCCTCCAGATGTCCCTCCTCCTCCTTAAGACGCTGTATCTCCGGGCCGGTAGCCACGAGGGTGTAGATTAAAGCAGTCGCTTTGCCCTTGGCCGGCCGAACGACACGGCCAAGACGTTGGATGCGTTGTCTCCGTGTAGCGGTGCTAGCCGCGATGATGCCTATCTCGGTTTCCGGTACATTGAAACCTTCGTCGAGTGCACGGCATGTCACGAGCACGTCAATATCTCCTCTGCGGTACTGACCAAGCATCATAGCCCGAGCCCGCAAAGTCATCTTGGAGTGATATACACCAGCCTTCACGCCATTCTCTGCGAGAACCATATGAATGAGATTGCAGGCATCAACGTCCTCGTGAAATATCAGGGTTCGTTTTCCTCGATTGCTCGCTACGAGTTTGAGCGTCAAACGAATGCGATTAAGGCTCAGGTTCAATACCCGTGTCCGCTTTAAAAACAGCGCAATGGTCTCCTCGGCTTCCATGCCATACTGACTTATCGAACGTGCGATTGCCTTGCTCAGCTTGTCGTACTCTGCCTGTCGATCTTCCTCCAAATCAAATACGATGTTCCGTAGTGACGTGGTCCCCGTTTTGTATCCGGTC
>CAXRES010000223.1:0-42571 GCA_964229575.1 Alphaproteobacteria bacterium | reverse complement strand
GATCGTATACACGATACCTATCGTCGGCACGAGTGACTTCTACATTCGGATTGTTCGCTGCGTTAAGTAGCTGATTTCTGGCCATGGAAGTAAAGGTTTTTTCGTCGATATTCCCGAATTGATGGCCATGCCTCTCAAATGTTGTTTCCAGCGTCTTCGCATTTGTCCACAACGTCGCCAATTCATGGGCTGCTTGATTGAACAAATAGCCGAACGCGGCCGTCGTAGCACCATTGGCAAAGTTTCCTCCGCCAACCGTTGCGGCTAGTCCACCGACAACTGAACGAACTGCCGTAGCCCCTAGCAATCCTACTTCGTTTTGATCCGGCAATATTGGCCCGGCCAACTTAGCGAAGCCCGCGGCCAAGAACCCGGACTTAAAATCTGCCCCCTGGATGACGCTGGTGATGCCGCCAACAGCGGCGTGTAAGGCAGCTTTCTCAAGGCCTGTATACGCCACGGTCAAACTTTCTACGCCAATGCTTCTGAGAGATGTCTGTGCTGCAGCAGCGTCTGCTACGGCCTGTATGTGATCGCCCAAAGCCCCAAACGCTGCGCCCGTGATTGCCCCGGTGACAACGCTCTTGAGGTTTCCGCCCGAGATACCCCCGGCAACGGCACCCCCGATGGCTCCCGCGCCTACGGCACCGATCGACTTGGCGAGCGCCAGTTCGGGATGGCCGATGGCGACGGCTGCCGCGATGGCGATGATGGCTCTTGGGTTTGAGACGATATTGCCTATGGCCCTGAATATGCTCTTGAAGAAGAACCCGTTGGGATCGGTGTAGGCGAGCGGGTTGTTGATGACGTAGGCGTAGCGGTTGAGGCTCTGGCCGTTGGTCGGGTCCTGGATGAAGGGGTCGGCCGACATCATGCGGCCGATGGCCGGGTCGTAGATGCAAGCGTTCCTGTGGATGAGGGCGACCTGGGCCAGCATCTCGTGGCCGGTGAAGCCGCGGCGCTGTTCGGAGACGATTGCGTTGGACGGGTCGTCGGCGCCGTGCGAAGGCTGGCGGAGAGGGCGGGATTCGAACCCGCGATACGTTTTACCGTATGCACGCTTTCCAAGCGTGTGCCTTAAACCGCTCGGCCACCTCTCCTCCGGGGGCGGGCGCCAACCAAAACAGGCGTCCGCCGCGCGTCCCCGAACCCTGGAATCCGGCGCTTTCGCGCCGTTTGCGGCGGGTTCGGGAGGCGGCAAGGTAGCCGATCGGGGTTAACGATTCAATTTCTGTAAATTGACAGTATTTGCAAGGGGTTGCATCAAAACCCCGGGGGACGGCATGGCCGGCGCGGCGCCGAATCGCCCGCGGCGCAAGGCCCGGGCGCGCAGACAGGCGCGCGGCTTCAGTTGTCGCCGGTCTTGAGCGCGGCGATGACGGCGGACTGCGGAATCTCGACGTTGCCGAGGGCGCGCATGCGCTTCTTGCCCTCCTTCTGCTTTTCCAGAAGCTTGCGCTTGCGGGTGATATCGCCGCCGTAGCACTTCGCCGTCACGTCCTTGCGCAACGCCGACAGCGTTTCGCGCGCGATCACCTTGCCGCCGATCGCCGCCTGGATCGCCACCTTGAACAGCTGGCGCGGGATCAGTTCCTTGAGACGCAGGCAGAGATGCCGCCCGCGGTTTTCCGCCTGGCTGCGGTGTACCACCATGCTGAGCGCGTCGACCGGATCGCCGTTGACGAGAATCGAAAGCTTGACCAGATCCGATTCCTTGTAGCCTTCGATCTGGTAATCGAAAGAGGCATAGCCGCGCGACACCGACTTGAGCCGGTCGTAGAAATCGTAGACCACTTCGTTGAGCGGCAGGCGGTAGACCGCCATGGCGCGGCCGCTGACGTAAGTCAGGTCGACCTGCTCGCCGCGCCGTTCCTGGCACAGGGCCAGCACCGATCCCAGATAGCTGTCGGGCACCATGATGGTGGCGCGGATCCAGGGCTCCTCCATGCCGGCGATGCGCACCGGATCGGGCATGTCGGCCGGGTTGTGCAGTTCGATGGTGGAACCGTCGGTCAGATGCACCTTGTAGACGACGCTTGGCGCCGTGGTTATGAGATCGAGGTCGAATTCGCGCTCCAGCCGTTCCTGGATGATTTCCAGATGCAGGAGGCCCAGGAAACCGCAACGAAAGCCGAAGCCGAGCGCGGCCGAGGTTTCCATCTGGTACTGGAAGCTCGCGTCGTTGAGCGCGAGCTTGCCGATCGAATCGCGCAGTTTTTCGAAGTCGTCGGAATTGACCGGGAAAAGGCCGCAGAACACCACCGGCTGCGACGGCTTGAAGCCGGACAACGCGCTTTCCGCCGGACGGCGGTCATCGGTGATCGTGTCGCCCACCTGGCAGTCGGCAATGGTCTTGATCGAGGCGGCGATGAAGCCCACTTCGCCGGGGCCGAGTTCGTCGACCTTGAGCGGCTTCGGCGTGAACACGCCAACCTCGTCGACCTCGTGCGCAGCACCGGTCGCCATCATGCGGATCTTCATGCCCTTGCGCAGCACGCCGTCGCGCACGCGCACCAGCACGACGACGCCGAGATAGGCGTCGTACCAGCTGTCGACCAGGAGCGCCTTGAGCGGCGCATCCAGCACCCCCCTGGGCGGCGGCAGGCGGTGAACGATGGCTTCCAGAACTTCTTCCACGCCCATGCCGGTCTTGGCCGAGATGGGCAGGGCGTCCGTGGCATCGAGGCCGATGACGTCGGCGATCTCCTGCTTGACGCGCTCGGGTTCCGCCGCCGGCAGGTCGATCTTGTTGAGGACGGGCACGATCTCGTGGTTGGCGTCGATGGCGAGATAGACGTTGGCGAGCGTCTGGGCTTCGACGCCCTGGCTCGCGTCGACCACCAGGATCGAGCCCTCGCAGGCGGCGAGCGAGCGCGACACTTCGTAGGTGAAGTCGACGTGGCCCGGCGTGTCGATCAGGTTGAGCTCAAAGGTTTCGCCATTGCGCGCCTTGTAGTTGAGCCGCGTCGTGTTGGCCTTGATGGTGATGCCGCGCTCGCGCTCGATGTCCATCGAATCGAGGACCTGGTCGCGCCGCTCGCGCTCGCTCAGGCCGCCGCACAGCTCGATCAGGCGGTCGGCCAGCGTCGACTTGCCGTGATCGATATGGGCAATGATCGAGAAGTTGCGGATATGGGCGAGGTCGGTCACCGAGGGCCTTTCCAAAAACCCGGCAAGCCCGGGCGCGTGCGGAAGATAATGGCTCCACCCGGCCGGCGCAACGCCAGCAAAAACCGCGGATTCCGGGGCTCGCGGGGGCCGCCCCGGGGCGTTCCCGGTGAGGGGGCCGCCGCCGCCTGCCCGCCCGCCGCATGGCTGCCCCGCAGCGGGCGGGGTTAAAAAGCCCCGGTCGGGCTGCTAGGATCGCCCCCCGTCGCGTCCCCTCCGATCGCGCCCGGCCCGCAGGAGACCATCCGTGAGACGTATTGTTGTCGCCGTTGCTGCCGTCCTGGTGCTCGCCGCGGGCGCCTATTTCCTGTTTCGCGCCGGCCCCGGCGGCCCCGGCCATATGGGCGGTCCCGGCGGCTTCGCCATCCCGGTCGAAGCGGCGAAGGTCCGCACCGACACCGTAATCCGCGCCGTCCCGGCCATCGGCACCCTGCGTTCGGGCGAAAGCGTCGTCATCCGCCCCGAAATCGCCGGGCGCATCAACGAGATTCGCTTCAAGGAAGGCGGTCCGACCGCCAGGGGCGACGTGCTGGTGACGCTCGATGACGACATCGCGCGTTCGCAACTGAACGAGGCACGCGCCAGCCTCAACCTGAGCAGGGCCAATTTCGATCGCGCCTCCAAGCTCTACCAGCAGAAGGTCGGCAGCGCCCAGGCGCGCGACCAGGCGCTGGCCAACATGCGCATGGACGAGGCGCGCGTCGCCGTGGCCCGCGCCCAGCTCGACAAGACGGTGATCCGCGCACCCTTCGACGGCGTTATCGGCCTCAAGAAAGTGAGCCCCGGCGACTACGTCACCGTCGGCGCCGATATCGTCAACGTCGAGCACATCGACACGCTCAAGATCGACTTCGCGGTGCCCGAACTCGTCCTGCCCGAACTCGCCGTCGGCCAGACCGTCAACGTCTCGGTCGATGCCCTGCCCGGCCATTCGTTCGAAGGCAAGGTCTACGCCATCGACCCGCTGGTCGAGGCCAAGGGGCGCTCCATCGCCATCCGCGCGACGATCGAGAACGGCAAGCGCGTATTGCGCCCCGGCCTGTTCGCGCGCATCGCACTCGTCACCCGGCGCATCGAAGGCGCCCTGCTGGTGCCCGAGGAAGCCATCGTTCCCGTCGGCGCCGACAAGTTCGTGTTCCGGATCATCGACGGCAAGGCGCAGATGACCCGTGTCGAGGTCGGCCTGCGGCGGACCGGCGAAGTGCAGATCGTCGGCGGTCTTGCGGCCGGCGACACGGTGGTGACCGCGGGCCAGATCAAGCTGCGCGACGGCGCGCCCGTCGCGGCCGCGCCCGCGGGCGCCATCCCCGACCTGAACGCAGCGCCCAAGGCCGCCGCGCCTTCCGGAAAATAGGCCCCGCCATGACGCTGCCCGACATCTGCATCCGCCGGCCGGTTCTCGCCATCGTCGTGAACCTCCTGGTCCTGCTGGTCGGTCTCATCGCCTATGACCGGCTGAGCGTGCGCGAATATCCCAAGATCGACGAGCCGGTGGTGACGGTCGAAACCACCTACCGCGGGGCGAGCGCCGACATCATCGAGACGCGCGTGACGCAGCCGCTCGAAGACAGCCTGTCGGGCATCGAGGGCATCAACTTCATGACCTCGATTTCGCGCCCGGAAAAGAGCCAGATCACCATCACCTTCCGCCTTTCCCGCGACATCGAATTCGCCGCCAACGACGTGCGCGCCCGGGTGGCCCGCGTACGCGCAGCCCTCCCCAACGACATCGACGAGCCGGTGGTGTCCAAGGTCGAAGCCGACGCCCAGCCGATCATCTACCTCGCCTTTTCCTCGCAGCGCCATTCGGCGATGGACGTCACCGACTTCGCCGACCGCGTGGTGCGCGACCGGCTGCAGAACGTGGCGGGCGTTTCCAGCGTGCGCATCTTCGGCGAACGCAAGTATTCGATGCGCGTCTGGCTGGACCCGGCGCGCATGGCGGCCTATCGCATCGCGCCGGCCGACATCGAACGCGCGCTCCAGCAGCAGAACATCGAAATTCCCGCGGGCCGCATCGAAAGCACGGCGCGCGAATTCACCGTGGTGAACGAGACCGACCTGCGCGCGGCCAACGAGTTCGCCGACATCGTGCTGCGCAACACGGGGGGCTTCCTCGTGCGGCTCAAGGACGTGGGCCGCATCGAGCTGGGCCCGGCCGACACGCGGGTGCGCGCCCGCTTCAGGGGCGAAGCGGCCGTGGCGCTCGGCGTCATCAAGCAGTCGACCGCCAACCCGCTCGACGTGTCCAAGGGCGTGCGCGCGGCATTGCCCGATATCACCCGCGTGTTGCCGCCCGGCATGACCGTGGAAGTGGCCTACGATTCCTCCATCTTCATCGAGCGCTCGATCAAGAACGTCTACCAGACGCTGGCCGAGGCGGTGGCACTGGTCGTCATCGTCATCTTCTTTTTCCTTCGCACGGTGCGCGCCACAATTATCCCGCTGGTCACCATCCCGATCTCGCTGGTCGGTGCCTTCGCGCTGATGGCGGCGATGGGCTTCACCATCAACACGCTGACGCTGCTCGCGCTGGTGCTGGCCATCGGTCTCGTGGTCGATGATGCCATCGTCATGCTGGAAAACATCTACCGCCACATAGAGGACGGCATGGAGCCGGTCGCCGCCGCCTTCAGGGGTGCGCGCGAGATCGCCTTCGCCGTGCTGGCCATGACCATCACGCTCGCCGCCGTCTATGCGCCGATGGCCACGACCGAAGGGCGCACCGGCAAGCTGTTCACCGAGTTCGCGCTGACGCTGGCGGGCGCCGTCATCGTGTCGGGCTTCGTCGCGCTGACGCTGTCGCCCATGATGTGTTCGCGCCTGTTGCGCCGCCAGACGCGCCACGGCGCGGCCTACCGCGCAATCGACGCCTGGCTCGATCGGCTGACGGCCGGCTACCGGCGCCGGCTCGATCGCGCGCTCGTGGCGCGCAAGCGCATGGCTGCCCTCGTCCTCGTCATCGCGGCGGCGGGCGGCGGCCTGCTCATGCTGCTGCGCTCCGAACTTTCGCCGCTCGAAGATCGCGGCTATGTCGTCACCGTGCAGATCGCCCCGGAAGGATCCTCGCTCGACTTCACCGACCGCTATGCGCGCCGGATCGAAGGGATCCTGTCGTCGGTGCCCGAGATCGACAAGTATTTCATGGTCGTCGGCTTTCCCGTCTCCAATCAGGGTATTTCCTTCTCCCTGCTCAAGCCGTGGAGCGACCGCGACCGCAAGGCGAGCGACATCGTCGGCACCATCGGGCCGCAGATGTTCGGCATCACCGGCTCGCTCGCTTTCCCGGTCAACCCGCCGTCGCTCGGCCAGAGCCCGATTTCGAAGCCCCTTCAGTTCGTCATCCAGACCACGGGGACCTACGCCCAGTTGCAGGACATGGTGGACAAGGTTCTGGCCAAGGCCCGGGCCTATCCGGGGCTCGCCAATTTCGATACCGACCTCAAGCTCAACAAGCCCGAGCTGCGCGTCACGGTCAACCGTGACAAGGCCGCGGCGGCGGGGATCGACGTCGACGTGATCGGACGCGCGCTCGAGACCATGATCGGCGGCAAGCAGATCACCCGCTTCAAGCGCGAGGGCAAGCAGTATGACGTGATCGTGCAGCTCGCCGATCCCGAGCGCGCCACGCCCGCCGATATCGAGCGCATCTACCTGCCGCTTGCCGACGGCAGCATGGTACCGCTGTCCAATTTCGTCGACCTGCGCGAAACCGTGGCGCCGCGCGAGCTGAACCATTTCAACAAGCTGCGCGCCGCCACCATCACCGCGACCTTGCTGCCGGGCTACGCGCTGGGCGACGGGCTTGATGCGCTGGCGCGCGCCGCGCGCGAGGTACTGCCGGCCAACGCCCAGATCGACTATGCGGGCGAATCGCGCGAATTCCGCGAGAGCAGCGTCAGCCTGCTGGTCAGCTTCTTCCTGGCGCTTGCCTTCATCTACCTGGTGCTGGCCGCGCAGTTCGAAAGTTTCACCGATCCCCTGATCATCCTGCTGACCGTGCCCCTGTCCATCACGGGGGCGCTGGCGGCGCTGTGGCTGACGGGATCGACGATGAACGTCTACAGCCAGATCGGGCTGATCACCTTGATCGGGCTTATCTCCAAGCACGGCATCCTGATCGTCGAGTTCGCCAACCAGCTGCGCGACCAGGGCATGACCGCCGCCGCCGCGGTGCGCGAGGCGTCCGTCATGCGCCTGCGCCCCATCCTGATGACGACCGGCGCCACGGTATTGGGCGCCCTGCCGCTTGCCGTCGCCGCGGGCGCCGGCGCGGAAGCACGCTCGACCATCGGCTGGACCATCGTCGGCGGCATGACCTTCGGCACGGTCTTCACCCTGTTCGTGGTACCGACCGCCTACAACTTCGCCGCCGGCCGCATCGCGCGCAAGAAGCTGGTCGAGGTGCCGCCCGCGGAGGCCCCCGGCGCCGCCGAATGACCCCGAAAAATAGCGGCCCCGGAGAGCCGGGGCCGCGATGAACCGGGCAGGCGGCGACGGGCCTACTATTCCTGCTTTTTCTTCTTGTCCTTCTTGCCGCGGTAGGAACCCTCGCCGTAGAACTTCTCGTTGATGACGTAGCGGATTTCCTTCACCCGCGCCTCGCTGATCTTGCCGCCGAGCGTATCCCTGATGATCGCTTCCATCTCTTCGGGCGGCGCGTACTGCAACGGCTTGGCCTTGCCTTCAAATTCGGCGACGATGGCCAGATCGGTCAGGATGTCGCGCGTCACCTGGCGCATGAAGGCGAGACGCTCCGCCGACATGCCGGGGGGCACCATGAGCAGACGCCCGACCTTGCGCAGATTGTCGCGGAAATCGATCCACCAGGTGGCTTCGGCATCGGGCTTGACCTGATCGAAGACGGTGGGCACGCCCGGCATCAGCTTCGAGGTTTCGCGTCCCGTGAACACCACCGGGCGCAGCTGGCCGCCGGCGGAGAACTGCGAGGCCGAATCGTCCACCAGCACGGTGCCGTCCACTTCGCCGCGCACGGCGGCAAGCGAGAATTCCTTGGACGAAGGATAGCCGATGGCGATGCGGCACGGCGCCTTGAGTGCGTGGCAGAAGATCGCCGTGGTATCTGCGGTCCCGTCGATCTTGCCGTTGGCGCCGATCCACACCGGCTTTTTTGAATTGATCACGTCGCCGATCGTCTTGTACGGCGACTTCGGATTGACAATGAGCGCCCGCGGCGCCGTGTTGATGCGCGCGAGGATCGGATACTTGAGCATGTCGAAGCGCAGGCCTTCCTGGCCCATCAGCGCGCCGATGGTCGCCGCCTCGCCCGGCGCGATGAAGACGGTCAGGCCGTCGGGCTTGGACTGATAGACCTGGTTCATGGCGAGCATCATGCCCGCGCCCGGCCGGTTGACCGGCACCGCGGTAACGCCGAGGCGCTTGGCGAAATGCGGCGCCAGCATGCGCATGTAGATGTCGTAGCCACCGCCGGCGCCGCCGCCGATGACGAAGCGCACGGTCTTGCCCTTGAAGAATTCGGCTTCCGTTTCGGCGCGCGCGGCCGAGAACGGCAGGGACAGCGCGAGCGCGACCGCCGCGGTCACACCCATCAATCTGCCCAACGATGCTGGCTTGCCCATTCGATCCCCCTGTTTTCGTCTTGGCGGCAGCCGCGATGGCTCGCCGCAGTGCGATCACGCGAGGCTAGCAAATCGCGGCGCCCGGAACAGCGCCCACGAAAGGGGGGTGTATATTTTTCCATAATCATTGATTGACGAGGTGCGGCAGCGCAGCGGGAAACGCCTGCATCGCGGGGTATTCAGGCGCGCAAAGTCGCGCCGGTGGCTTTCTCTGCCGCCGCCACGATCTTCTTCGCCACGGCCTCGATCTCCGCGTCCGTCAGCGTCGCCCTGGTGGGCTGCAGGGTGACGGTGACGGCAAGCGAGACCTTGCCCTCGGGCACGCCCTTGCCGGCGTAGACGTCGAAGACGGAAGCATCCGCGATCAGCGCCTTGTCCGCGCCCTTGACGGCCCGCAGCAGCGCCTCGGCCGAAACCTCCGCGCCGATGATGAAGGCGAAATCGCGCGAGACGGCCTGAAGATCGGCGAGGTTGAGCGCGCCGCGCGCCTTGCCCGACTTTTCCTTGGCTTCGGGGATGGCATCAAGGAAAACCTCGAAGCCGACGACCGGACCGGCGACATCGAGAGCTTCAAGCACGCCCGGATGAATTTCACCAAAGGCGGCGAGCACCGTCTTTGGACCGAGCCTGAGCGTGCCCGATCGCCCCGGGTGATACCACGACGGAGCTTCGGCGAAGGTCTGCAGCGACGCGACCGGCGCGCCGCATTCGGCCAAAGCCGCAAGCGCATCGCCCTTGGCATCATAGGCATCGACGGCACGTGGCTTGTCCGCCCAGTGTCGCGGGCCGGAGCTGCCCGCGCGGATGCCGCCCGCCACCAGCGACTGGCCCGCCGGCGTGGCATCGGCGTAAGCGGGGCCCACTTCAAACAGGCCGAGATCCCCGAGGCCGCGCGCGGCGTTGCGCCCTGCGGCAAGGATGAGCGCAGGCAGAACGGAGGGCCGCATGTCGGTCAGTTCCGAGGAAATCGGATTGGCGAGCTTGAGCGACGGATCACCGCCGCCGAACAGCTTCGCGTCGCGCTCGCCGATGAAGGAGAAGCTGACCGTTTCCGACAGCCCGCGCACGGCAAGCGCGCGGCGAACGAACGACCGGCGGCGCTGGCGGGGCGTCAACACCGGCTTTGCGAGCGCGCCCGCACGGGCGAGCGACGCCGAGGGAATGGCATCGAAGCCCTGAACGCGCAGCACTTCTTCGACCAGGTCTTCCGGGATGGTGACGTCGGCGCGCCAGGAGGGCACCCGGACGTTCAGGCCACCCGCCTTCGGCTTCGCTTCGAAGCCGAGAGCGTTGAGGATCTGCGCGGCGCGCGTCTCGGGCATGGCGACGCCGCCGCGCCTGGCGATCAGCGCCGTCGGGAAATCGATCACCGTGTCGCGCGCGGGCGCTTCGCCCGCGACGACCAGGTCGGAGGCTTCGCCGCCGCAGAGATCGAGGATGAGGCGCGTCGCGACCTCGATGCCGGACAACGTCGAGGCCGGATCGATGCCGCGCTCGAAACGGTAGCGCGCGTCCGATTCGATGCCGAGGCGACGGCCCGCGGCGGCAATGGCGAGCGGCGCGAAATACGCGGCTTCGAGCAGCACGTTCGTCGTATTTACGGTGCAGCCCGAGGATTCCCCGCCCATGATGCCGCCAAGCGACAACACGCCGTCCCTGTCGGCGATGACGACGGCGCCCTCGCCCAGATCGTAGTCGCGCCCGTCGAGCGCGGTGAGGCGCTCGCCCGCGCGCGAGAAACGAACGACCAGATTCCCCGCGACCGCATCGGCGTCGAACACATGCAACGGCCGATTGCGGTCCATCAGCAGGTAATTCGTGATGTCGACCAGCGCCGAGATCGGGCGCAGGCCGACGGCGGCGAGCTTGCGCTTGAGCCAGTCGGGACTTTCCCCATTCTTGACGCCCTTGACGACGCGACCGACGAAATGCGGGCAGGCGACGTTGCCGGCGGGAAAATCAAGCGAGATGCCGATGGTTGGCTTGAAACTGCCCACGACCCGCGCCGGCATGTCGGGCTTGAGAGTGCCGAGCCCGCGCGCCGCCAGATCGCGCGCGATGCCCCGCACGCCGAGGCAGTCGCCGCGGTTGGCCGTCACCGCGATATCGATGACCGGATCATCGAGGCCGAGCGCGGCGGCGGCCGAACTTCCCAGCGCCGGGCGGCCCTTCAATTCGATGATGCCGTCGTGGTCCTCGCCGATCTGCAATTCGCGCGAAGAGCACATCATGCCCATCGATTCGACGCCGCGGATCCTGGCTTTGGCCAGCGTGACGTCGAGGCCGGGAACATAGGTGCCGGGTGCGGCGAAGACGCCGACGAGCCCGGCACGCGCGTTGGGCGCGCCGCAGACGACCTGCACCACGTCCTTGCCGGTGTCGACCTTGCACACGCGCAGCCGATCGGCGTCGGGATGCTGCACGGCTTCCCTGATTTCGGCCACCGTGAAGGCAGCCAGCGCCCTGGCCGGGTCGAAGACGCTTTCGACCTCAAGCCCGAGAGAAGTGAGAGCGTCCGCCACAGTCGCGGCATCGGCCGTGGTGTCGAGGTGATCCTTGAGCCAGGAGAGCGTGAACTTCATCGGGCCAGCCCCTGTGCAAGCGACGGCTGGTCGAGGCAGGCAAAGCCGTAATGGCGCAGCCAGCGCAGGTCCGAATCGAAGAAGGTGCGGAGATCCGGAATGCCGTATTTCAGCATGGCGACGCGCTCCACCCCCATGCCGAAGGCGAAGCCCTGCCATTCGCTGGAATCGAGCCCGCAATTGGCAAGCACGTTGGGATGAACCATGCCCGCGCCGAGAATTTCGAGCCAGCCTTCGCCGGCGCCGATCTTCAATTCGCCGCCCGAGCGCGAGCAGCCGATGTCGACCTCGCAGGACGGTTCGGTGAAGGGAAAATAGCTCGGCCGGAAGCGCAGCGGCAGGTCGTCCACCTCGAAGAAAGTGCGGCAGAAATCTTCCAGGCAGCCCTTGAGGTGCCCCATGTGCGTCACCTTGTCGATCACCAGGCCTTCGATCTGGTGGAACATCGGCGTATGGGTCATATCCGAATCGCAGCGGTACGTCCGCCCCGGCGCGATGATGCGATGCGGCGCCGGCTTCGACATCATGGTGCGAATCTGCACGGGCGAGGTATGCGTGCGCAGCAGCATGGCGCGCCCGTCGGCCGCGGGGGGCAGATAGAAGGTATCGTGCATCTGGCGCGCCGGATGGGCCGCGGGAATGTTGAGCGCGGTGAAGTTGTGAAAATCGTCCTCGACGTCGGGGCCTTCGGCGACGGCGAAGCCCATGTCGCCGAAAATCGCCATCAGCTCATCCATCACCTGGGAAATCGGATGAATGGTGCCGGCCGGTGCGGGGCGCGCGGGCAGCGTCACGTCGATGCGTTCGGCCGAAAGGCGCGTATCGAGGGCGACGCGCGAAAGCGCCGCCTTGCGCGCCTCGATCGCGGTAGCGATGGCGTCCTTGGCGGCATTGAACGCCTGGCCGGCGGCCTTGCGTTCGTCGGCGGCAAGCGCGCCCAGGCCCTTCATGGCCTCGGTCAGCGTGCCCTTGCGGCCGAGCGCGGCCACCCGCACCTCTTCAAGCGCATCGAGGGTATCGGCGTGGGCGACGGCCTTGAGGATATCGGCCTTCAGGCTTTCGGCATCCGCCATGGATCTTGCTGCGTCCCCGTTTCGTGTTCGCATGCTTTAATAAGACAAAAGGGGCTGTCGAGACAGCCCCTTCGTCATTTCATTTGTGGCTGGCCTTGCGGGCTGTTCGCTTACGCGGCCTTGAGAGCCGTGCGGGCCTGTTCCGCGATGGCCGTAAACGACGCCGGATCGCGCGCGGCGATATCGGCCAGAACCTTGCGGTCGAGAACGATGCCCGACAGCTTGATGCCGTTCATGAACTGCGAATAGGTCAGGCCGTTCTCGCGCGCCCCGGCGTTGATGCGGCGGATCCACAGCGAGCGGAATTCGCGCTTCTTCGCCTTGCGGTCGCGATAAGCGTAGCGCAGGCCCTTTTCGACCTTCTCGATCGCCACGCGGTAGCAGCTGTTCGCGCGACCGCGGTAGCCCGACGCGAGGTCGAGGATCTTCTTGTGACGGGCGTGGGTGGTGACGCCCCGTTTGACGCGTGCCATGGCTCAGTCCTCAGCCGTAAGGAAGGAAATACTTTTTGACGTTGTCGGCGTCACCCTCGAACAGGATGAAGGTGCCGCGCGCGGTGCGCTTCATCTTCTGGGTGCGCTTGCGCAGGTTGTGGCGCTTGAAGGCGACGTTGCCGCGCACCTTGCCCGAAGGCGTGACACGGAAGCGCTTCTTGGCGCCGCTTTTCGTCTTGAGCTTGGGCATGACCCGGAGTCCTTGAAAAAACTGCGAAAACAGGAACCTGCAAAAGGCCCCGGCCGGGCGGAGCCGAAGCCGGCCCGGCGGAGCGCGTGTTTATAGCGGGGACGGGCGGCGATTGCAAGCGCGCCCGGGGACCGGCGCGGGCGCCGGCCCGGAACCCGGGCCGGCATATTAACCCATTGATAAAACGTTGTTTTCAGCGCGGCGCGATGATCATGGTCATCTGCCGGCCTTCCATGCGGGCGGTCATCTCGACCTTGGCCTTTTCGTCGGTTTCCTGGCGCACACGATCGAGCACCGCCATGCCGTACTCCTGGTGCAGGAATTCGCGGCCGCGGAAGCGGATGGTGACCTTAACCTTGTCGCCTTCGTCGAGGAACTTGTTGATGGCCCGCATCTTGACCTCGTAGTCGTGCTGGTCGATGCCGGGGCGCATCTTGATTTCCTTGACCTCGATGACCTTCTGCTTCTTGCGCGCCTCGGCGGCCTTTTTCTGGGCCTGATACTTGTACTTGCCGTAGTCGAGAATCTTGCAGACAGGGGGCTCGGCGCTGGGCGACACCTCGACCAGGTCGAGACCCGCGGCATCGGCCCTGGCCAGCGCCTGGGCGACGGTCATGACGCCGAGCATTTCACCGTCGGCGCCGACGACGCGGACGGAAGGAGCGTGAATGCCTTCATTCACGCGCGGACCGCCCTTGTTGCTGGGCGGCGGATTGGAGAGAGGGGGGCGGGGTATGGAACGCTCCATCGGTTGTTGAAAGGATTAGGAAAAGCGGCTGAAACGGAACACGGGAAGCAAAAAGCCGGCCACGGGGCCCTTCCTGTTGATCCGTCGAGCCCCGAGCCTGATTGTCGTTTGTTCTAGGGAGTTCTAGTCACCGGTCGCGGTTTGGGATGGCGCCTTGGCCTCGCCGGCAAGTCTAGCGCGAGCCTCATCGAGCGCAAGGGATTCTTGGGCCTGGGACCCGAAACGGCGCATGGCCACGGTGCGTTCCTCGGCCTCCCTCCGTCCGATGGCGAGGATGACCGGCACCTTGGCGAGCGAGTGCTCGCGCACCTTGTAGCTGATCTTCTCGTTACGCAGGTCCAGCCGGCAGCGCAGGCCGGCGGCGGCCAGGGTCCTTTCCACCTCGCGGGCGTATAAATCGCCGTCATTGGTGATGGTGGCGATGACCACCTGGACAGGCGCCAGCCACAGCGGAAAGGCGCCGGCATACTGTTCGATCAGGATGCCGATGAACCGTTCGAGCGAGCCCAGGATGGCGCGGTGCAGCATGACCGGGCGGTGGCGGTTGCCGTCCTCGCCGACGTATTCGGCGCCGAGCCGTTCGGGCAGGACGAAATCGACCTGCAGCGTGCCGCACTGCCAGTCGCGGCCGATGGCGTCGCGCAGGACGAATTCCAGCTTCGGCCCGTAGAAGGCCCCCTCGCCGGGGTTGAGCACGGTCTCCAGTCCGGCGGCCGCGACCGCGTCGCGCAGCGCGCCTTCGGCCCTGTCCCAGATCGCGTCGGTGCCGGCGCGGGTTTCCGGCCGGTCGGAGAATTTCACCAGCACGTCCCTGAAACCGAAGTCCCTGTAAACGGAAAGGAGCAACTCGCAGAACGCCTTGGTTTCCGAGGTGATCTGGTCTTCGGTACAGAAGATGTGCGCGTCGTCCTGGGTGAAGGCGCGCACGCGCATGATGCCGTGCAGCGCGCCCGACGGCTCGAAGCGGTGGCAGGAGCCGAACTCGGCCATGCGCAGCGGCAGGTCGCGGTAGCTCTTCAGGCCCTGGCGGAAGATCTGCACGTGGCAGGGGCAGTTCATCGGCTTGACCGCAAGCACGCGGTCGCCTTCGCTCTTGCGCGCCTCGGCCGAGCGCGGCTGGGCGGTGAACATCGCATCGCCGAACTTTTCCCAGTGACCCGACTGTTCCCACAGCACGCGGTCGACGAGGATCGGCGTCTTGACCTCGACGTATCCGGTGTGGCCCAGACGACTGCGGATGTAGTTTTCGATGGTGCGGTAAAGCGTCCAGCCGTTGGGGTGCCAGAACACGGAACCGACCGCCTCTTCCTGCACATGGAACAGGTCCATCTCGCGGCCGAGACGCCGGTGGTCGCGCCGCTCGGCCTCTTCCAGCCGGTGAAGGTGATCGGCGAGGTCCTTTTCGTTGGCCCAGGCGGTGCCGTAGATGCGCTGGAGCATCTCGTTGCGCGAATCGCCGCGCCAGTAGGCGCCGGCCAGCTTCATCAGCTTGAACGCCTTGCCGAGCCTGGCCGTCGACGGCAGGTGCGGGCCGCGGCAGAGGTCGATGAACTTGCCCTGGCGGTAGAGCGTGACGTCCTCGCCCGCCGGGATCGATTCGATGATCTCGGCCTTGTAGTGTTCGCCCAGGTCCTTGAAGAACTGGATCGCCTTGGCGCGCGGCCAGACTTCGCGCTCGATAGGCTCGTCGCGCGCGACGATCTCCTTCATCCGCGCTTCGATCTTCGCCAGATCGTCGGGCGTGAACGGCTCCTTGCGCGAAAAATCGTAGTAGAAGCCGTTCTCGATCGCCGGGCCGATGGTGACCTGGGTTTCGGGGTAGAGTTCCTTCACCGCTTCGGCCATGACGTGGGCGGCGTCGTGACGGATCAGTTCGAGCGCGCCGGGCGACTTGGCGGTGACGATTTCCACCCTCGCGTCCGCCTCGATGGCACGCGCGAGATCCCAGTCCTTGCCGTCGACGCGCGCGGCAAGTGCCGCCTTGGCCAGCCCCGGCCCGATGGCGGCGGCGAGCTGGCCCGGCGTGGTGCCGCGCGGCATCTCGCGCACGGAACCATCGGGAAGGGTCAGCTTGATCTCGGCCATGTCGGTGCTTGCCTTCAAAATCGGGGCGAAACAGGAATTCTGCAAATTCGGCGCTGAACGCCGGTTTCGCGACGGCGGGAGAGTACTTTGGTTAACGCCCCTGTCAAGAGAAGGGGGCAAGGGAAGGACCCAGGGGAAGCGGCCCCTTTTCCCATACCATCCGGTGTTAGGCCATCATGGTTAAGAGTAGGGTGAACGGTCAGGTCCGGACCTCGGCCGGCAGGCCCAGAACCTCGGCATAGACGGCGAGCGTATCGGCGCACATGCGCTCGACCGTGAAGCGCTCGCGCATGGCGCGCATGGCTTCGCCCCCGAGCCTGAGGCGGGCCGGGGCATCGAGCGACAGCGCCGCATGCAGCGCCGCCGCCATGCTTTCGGAGTTGTTCGGCCGGTAGAGCCAGCCGGTGACCTTGTCATCGACGATCTCGAGCGCGCCGCCATGCGCCGGCCCGGCCACCGGGCGGCCCATGGCCAGGGCCTCGGCCAGAACGCGGCCGAAGGCTTCGGGCTTGGTCGCCGCCGACAGCACGACGTCCGACAGCATGTAGGCCGCCGGCATGTCGCGGCAGTAATCGACGAAGCGGATCAGGTCGGCCACGTTGCGCCGGCGCGCCAGTTCCGACAGGCGCGCCAGATAATCCTCCGACCCCGTGTCGGCGCCGACCATGACGCACAGCACGTCGTGGCGGCCGAGGCGGGCCACGCCTTCGATGGCGAGCTCGTGCCCCTTCCAGTCGGAGAACCGCGCGGGGAACAGGATGATCTTGCGGTCGTCGGGCAGTTGCCAGCGCGTCGCCAGATCGATCACCCGTTGCTGGGTGACGTTGTCGGGATTGAAGCGTGCCACGTCGACGCCGCGGTGGATCACGCGGATGCGCGACGGATCTGCGCCGTAAACTTCGGTCAGGTGGCGGGCGATGAATTCGGAAATGGCGATGACGCGTTCGCCGCGCGTCATGACGGCGTTGTAGAGCCGCTTGAGCCCGAAGCCGTGCCCATAGGTGCCGTGGAAGGTCGTGACGAAATGGATGCCGGTACGCCGGGCCGCGGCTTCCGCGCTCCAGGCCGGGGCGCGCGAGCGCGCGTGGATGATGTCGACGTTGTGTTCGCGGATCAGCGCCTCCAGCCGTTCGATGTTGGCGCGCATCTTCAACGGATTCTTGGTGTCGAGCGGCAGTTCGATATGCGTGCCGCCGGCGCGCGTCAGTTCGCGCGCCATCGGACCGCCGGCCGATGCGATGAAAGATCCCCAGCCGGCGCGCGCCAGCGCGATGCCGACATCGATGGCGCCGCGTTCGACGCCGCCGCCGACAAGGCTCGGCAGCACCTGCAATACCACCGGCGCGCGCGCCTCCGGCGACTCGGATTCGCGCGCCTCCGGCGCGACAGGCGCGCGGCCTTCCTGCCTGCCGTTTTCGGTGTTAGCTTGCCGGGCGCCGGCGGTGTGCTGTTCGTTGGGGGCGGTCATGTGCTGGCGGTTCATCCGGGGCCGTCCCGAGCGGGCGGCCCGGTTATCTCCCATATCGCGGGCGCGGGATGCAAGAAGGAAGCGCGATTCTAGCACGGCCGGGGCGCGGGTCCATCGCCTACCGCAGCATGAGCGGACGTGACGGCGGCGTGGACAGTTCGCTCCCGGGCGTGGTCTTCCTCGGCGGCTTCATGTCGAACATGACGGGATCAAAGGCCGAATGGCTTGAAGCCTTCTGCCGCGAGCGCGGCCTCGCCTATCTGCGCTTCGATTACGGCGGTCACGGCGAATCGGAGGGCGCCTTTACCGACGGCACCATCGGAAGCTGGCTCGAAGACACGCTTGCGGTCCTCGACCGGCTGACGGAAGGGCCGCAGGTGCTGGTCGGCTCGTCCATGGGCGGCTGGCTCGCCCTGCTCGCGGCACTCCGGCGGCGAGACCGGATCGCCGGCATCGTCGGCGTCGCCGCCGCGCCCGACTTCACCGAGGACCTGATCCACGGCGAGCTTTCGCCGGCACAGATACAAACCCTGATGCGCGAGGGAATCGTCGAACTGCCGAGCGAGTACGGCGAAGCCCCCTACCCGATCACCCGCGCGCTCATCGAAGACGGCCGGCGGCATCTGTTGCTGCGTGCGCCCATCGGCCTTTCCTGCCCGGTACGCCTGGTGCAAGGGCTGGCCGATCCGGACGTGCCGTGGCGCACGGCGCTGCGCATCATGGAAAGGCTGCAAGGCCCAGACGTCGCCGCCACCTTCATCCGGGACGGCGATCACCGCCTGTCGCGCCCCGAAGACCTCGCCGAGATCGGCCGGGCGGGGCCGGCCGTGCTCGGCCGCTTCGCCTGAAGCCTCAGCCTGCGGCCCTGAGGATGGCGGCCAGGCCTTCGCGGTAGGTGGGACAGGCGAGCTTTACGCCAAGTTCGCGCCTGATCAGCGAATTGTCGACGCGCTTGTGATCCATCCAGAAGCTCCGCGCCATGTCGGAGAGCGTGGCCGGATCGAAGGGTTGGAGCGGCGGCGGGGCGATACCGAGCAAACCCGCGGCATATTCGACTACCGCGCGCGGCTCCGCCGGTTCGTCGTCGCAGACGTTGTAGACGGCGCCTGCCCGCGGACGCCCGATGGACGCAAGAAGCACGCGCGCGATGTCGTCGACATGGATGCGCGAAAAGACATGACCCGGCTTGTCGATGCGCCTGGCCGTTCCCGCCCTGAGATCGTCGAACACGCTGCGCCCGGGCCCGTAGATGCCGGCAAGACGAAAGACATGCACGGCAAGCCCTGCGCTTTCGCCGAAGTGCAGCCAGTCGAGTTCGGCCTGCACGCGCCGTCTTGCGCGTTCGGCCGTCGGCTTGAGCGCCGAACCTTCGTCGACGCGCCCGCCGTCGCGGTTGCCGTAGACGCCGGTGGTGGAGAGGTATCCGATCCACGCGGGCCTGGCCGCGACGATGGCCGCGCGGGCAAGCCGCAGCACCGGATCGCCCGCTGCGTCGGGCGGCACGGAAACGAGGACATGGGTCGCGCCGTCGAGCGCGCCGTCCGGCATCGACTGTTTGCCGTCGAAAAGGACGACCGCGATACCTTGTGCCTTCAGACCCGCGGCCTTTTCGGCGGCGCGCACGGTGCCCGCCACCTGCCAGCCCCGCGCCAGAACCGGGCGAGCGAGCGCCGCGGCCGAATAGCCGAGGCCGAAACAGAAAAGACGCGGTGCCGGTTGATCATTCATCGCGCCGATCATAGGGAGTTGAAACATCGGGCGATAGCCCGGCGCACGGCGCTTGCCCGCGGCGCCGCGGCGGGGAATGATGGCGCCCATGTTCACTCCCCGGCTCGCCTCCTGCGCCCGCGTCCTGCTGCTCGCTGCCGTCCCCGCGTTCCTTGCGGCGGCGCCGACAGCCCTTGGCGCAGCCGCTGCGGACGAGCAGAAATCCCGCGCCAACGAAGCGGCCTACGTCACCTGCATGGAACTTGCCCGCCGTGCCCCCCAGGATGCCATCGCGCGCGCCGAAGGCCTCTACAAAGCTGGGGCCCAGCAGCCCTCGCGCCATTGCCTCGCCACGGCGTTGCTGACGCTCGGCCGCGCGGCGCAGGCGGCCAAGGTGTTCCTCGATCTCGCGCGCGACATGACCGGGGCCGAGCCGGCCGAACGGTCGGAGGCCTTCGGCCAGGCGGGACGCGCCTGGCTCGAAGCGGGCGAAGTGGCGCGGGCCGAGGCGGCCTACAGCGAAGCGCTCGGATTCGCCCCCAATGATGCGCTCAGGCTGATCGACCGCGCCATCGCGCGCGGCGCGCAGGGCCGCGACTTCGAGGCGCTCGACGATCTCAACCGCGCCGTGGAGCTGGCGCCCGGCGTGACCGACGCGCGCATCCTGCGCGCCGCCGCCAACCGGCGCGTCGGTGCAGGTGAACTTGCCGATGTGGACATCGCCGAAGCGCTGCGCATCGATCCCGGTTCGGCGGCGGCCTGGCTGGAAAAGGGCCTGCTCGCGCAGAGCCGCAAACGTCCAGCCGAGGCGCGCGCCGCATTCGCGCGCGCCGTCGAGCTCGACCCGAGCGGGCCGACCGGGCTGACGGCGGTTGCGGCGCTGAAGAAGCTGGGCGTTCCCGCTCAACCCGTCGGGCGCTGATCGTCGGGCTTGTTCAGATACATCCGGGCGAAGGCGCACCAGTCGCCTTCGGGCGCGTTGCATTCGACGGCAGGATTCATGGCGAGACGGATGGAAATGCCGCCTTCCTTCCACAATTCCTCCCAGCCGCCTTCGGTGCTGAAGGCTTTCTCCAGCACGCGGGTCCGCAACTTGCGCAGCACCCACTTGGGCAAAATGAGGAAGCCGAGGAGACCGAGCCCGAGAAAGGTGGAGACGCCCACCTGCCAGGTCGTCGTCAACCCCGTGTAGAGGCCGAGGAAGGCGATGAGCGCCATCGGTCCCCAGTTCTCATAGGCATTGTAGACCGACGATCCGGCGCGGTTGAGGATCGCCACCTTGGTGCCGAAATGAATCCAGCCCAGCAGATAGGCGCGGTAGACCAGTTCGTGCGGCGTCTCGTCGCCGGTACGCGGTCCCAGCTCCTCGAGCGGAGATTTCGGGCGTTGCGGCGGTTGAATCTTGGGGAGTTTCAGCGTCGTCTCCTTGGGTCGGGCGCGGGTTTCAGAAATCGAGGTCGGCGTAGTGCTTGGGCGGCGGCAAGCCGGCGATGTGATCGGCCAGCAGCGGGCGGAAGGACGGGCGCGACTTGATCCGCACGTACCAGTCCTTCACCGCCGGATACCTTTCCCACGGAACGTCGCCGATGTAGTCGAGGCACGAGAGATGCGCGGCGGCGGCGATGTCGGCAAGCGACATCTGGTCGCCGGCGAGCCAGCTGCGCCGCTCGGCCAGATAGGCAATGTAGTCGAGATGCACCGGCAGGTTGGCGTGTCCCGCGCGGATCGCGGCGGAATTGGGTTCGCCCAGGCCGAGGAAGCGCTTCATCATCTTTTCGCCGACCAGGTTTCGCGTCACTTCGCGTTCGAACTTGAGGTCGAACCAGGCGACCAGGCGGCGAATCTCGGCACGCTGGCGAGGCTTGCCGCCGAGCAGCACCGGCGTCGGCTGGACTTCCTCCAGGTATTCGCAGATGGCCGAGGATTCGGCCAGCACCGCGCCCTCCTCTTCCACCAGCACGGGCACCTGTCCCGCGGGGTTGAGAGCGAGGAACTGGGGGCGGCGCTCCCACACCTTTTCCACCTGCAGATCGTAGGACATCGCCTTTTCGTTGAGGACGACCCGGACCTTGCGGCTGAAGGGGCAGAGCGCGACATGATAAAGAAGACGCATCGCACCCTAATCTAGAGCAAACGGACGACTGGCGAAACCGGGGGGCGAAACCGGCGGCCTATTCCGCCGGCTGGGCCGCCCGGGCGCGCAACCGGATGAACCACCACACCGGCAGGCCGAGCGCCACAAGCGCCACGCCGACCAGGGCGCCGCGCCCGGTATAGGCCACCGCCGAATACAGCATGTAGCCCGCCGTGGCGCAGAACAGGAGCGGCGTCAGCGGATAGAGCGGCACCTTGAAGCCGTCCGTACGGCCGCCGCCCTTGAAGCGCAGCACGAACAGGGCGAGACCGGTGAGCAGCAGGAAGAACCAGAACACCGGCGCGGTGAAGTCGACCATGGTGGCAAAGCCCTTGCGCGTGGCCGTGCCGAGCCCGATAAGCGCGAGCGCGATCGCCGCCTGGATCAGGAGCGCGTTGACCGGGCCGCGGGCGCCGGCGTCCCAGCGGCCGAGCACGCCCAGAAGTCCGGTATCGCGCCCCAACGCATAACCCGAACGGGCGCCCGTGAAGATCGTCGCGTTCAGCGTGGTTATCGCCGCCACCAGGACGATCAGCGACAGCACCACGGCGCCGGGACGGCCGAGCAGCACCTGCATGTAATCGGCGCCGACGGTGTCGGACTTGCTCATCGCCTGGGCGCCGAGAACGTGCAGGTAGGCGGCGTTGAGGGCGACATAGAGCACGCCGACGACGGCAATGGAAATGATGGCGACGCGCACCATGCTGCGGGCGACATCCTTGAGTTCGCCCGAGATATAGGCCGCTTCGTTCCAGCCGCCATAGGTCAGCATGATGAAGATCATGGCGAAGCCGATGCCGCCGACCAGATCGGCCGCACCCGTGCTCGCGGCGGCCGGCGCAGCGGCCGGTGCGGGCTGGCCGATGGCGAAGCCGATGATGGCGGCCCCGATGACGCAGATTACGAGGATCACGGCGAGTACGTCCTGGACCCTGGCCGACAGCCAGGTGCCGCGGATGTTGAGAGCGGTAAGCGCGATCACCGCGGCCGCCGCATAGATCGACACACCGTAAGGGCCGAGGTTGAACAGGCGCTGGGCGTAATCGCCAAGCACGAAGCCGACGGCGGCGATCGCGCCGGTCTGCACCACGAGAAGCCGCGCCCAGCCGAACAGGAACGAGGTCCCGGGGCCGAACGCCTTTTGCAGGAAATGGTATTCGCCGCCGGCATCGGGATGGGTCGAGCCCAGTTCGGCGTAGCACAGCGCGCCGATCAGCGCGATCACGGCGCCCGCCACCCAGAGGCCGATGATAACCGCCGGATCGCTCAGCTTGAGCGCGACCAGGGACGGTGCCCGGAACACGCCGATACCGACGATCATGCCGACCATCAGGGCCACGCCTTCACGCACACGCAAGGATGCCACAGGTACCGACATTGTTATTCCTCCACTCCTGCAAAACGGGCGGGTCGAACCATCATGCCGGCCGCCTTGGTGTCTTTGTCATTTGCGCCCGCCTCAATTGTCCGCGCGGCTGCGGTAGGCCGACCACGGAAAAGTCACGGGCGCGAGAGCGCCGCGCAGCGTCACCGCGCCGCGGATACGGTTGCCGTCGATGATGCCGGCGAAGTCCTGGCGCACGGAACGCGCATCGAGCGCGCCAGTGATCGAAAAGGAAATCTTCTCGCCGTCGATCCTGGCGTCGTAGATGCGCATCGGCAGAAGGCCGCTGTCGACGCGGCCCTCGAAGTCCTGCCAGTGCTGGACGATCCGGGCCTGATAGGCCCTTTGCCCGAACAGGTCATCGGGGTAATCGATCTTCCAGTTCCAGATGCCGGCGATCTTGGCCGGCACCTTCCAGAAATAAACGATGTCCTGTTCGCCCCCGGTGATCGAGTTCACCGGCCGCGCATCGTCGGAACGCCAGGCGCCCATATGATAGTCGTGGCTGACGATGCGCGTGCCCGGCCTGAGATTGTACAGGGCGGGACGGAGCCTGATCATCACCTCGGGCAGCAGGTAAGCGGTGATGATCGTGGCCTTCGACAGATCTTCCTTGAACAGGTCGCGCACATGGAACTTCGCGCGGTCGGAAATGCCGGCCCGCCGCGCATTGTCGTTGGCGATCCTGACCAGGTCTTCGTTCAGGTCGATGCCGTGGCCGCGCGCGCCGAACCTGGAAACCGCGTGGTTGACGATGCGCCCGTCGCCCGAGCCGAGATCGATGATGTAGTCGTCCCCGGTCGGCCTGGCGAAAGCGAACATGCCGTCGAGCACCGCGTTGGTCGAGGGCTCGAACGGGACATCGAGCCGGTCGGAACGATCCCTGATTTCGGGCGCGACGTCCCGGGCCGCGGCCGGCGGGAGATGGAGCGCCGCCGCAGACGCGAAAGCGACGGCGCCGGCGATCATGGCAAGCGCCGGGGCAACGCCTTCGCAAACGGAGCGGCAGGACGCAGGTACGGACATCGCTCTTCTAGTTCCACTCCTGAATAACGGGCGGCCCGGAGCCCGGCATGCCCGGACGGATCAGACCCGTCGGGCACGCCCTATGGCTGCAGATCCTAGTTTTCGGCCTTGGTCCGCGTGGCCGTCCAGGGGAAGACCTTCGTTTCGATCGGGCCGCTCAACGTCACCGTGCCCTTGATCTGGTTGCCGTCGACGACGCCTTCGAAATCCTGGCGCACGACACGGTCCTCGATCTCGCCGCTGACGGAGAAGCTCACCTTCGCCCCATCGATGGCCTGCTTGTAGATGCGCATCGGCAGCACGCCCGTGTCCAGCCGGCCCTCGAAATCCTGGAAGCGCTGGGTGATCTGCGCCTTGTAGCTGCGTTCGCCCTGGAACAGCGGCGCATAACCGGTCTTCCACTCCCACGTGCCGGCGATCTTGGCCGGAACCTTCCAGTAATAGACGACGTCGCCATCGCCGCCGGCGGTCTTCGGCACGGGCTTGGCGCCGTCGAAGCGCCAGTTGGCCATGTGATAGTCGTGGCTGACGATGCGCGTGCCCGGCTTCAACCTGAACAGCTGCGGGCGAATTTGCATCATCACCTCGGGCAGCAGGTACATGGTGATCACGGTGGCCTTGGACAGGTCTTCCTTGAACAGGTCGCGCACATAGAACTTGGCGCGATCGGCGATGCCGGCGCGCCTGGCGTTGTCGTTGGCGATCTTGACCAGGCCTTCGTTCAGGTCGATGCCGTGACCACGCGCGCCGAATTTGGACACCGCGTAGTTGACGATGCGCCCGTCGCCCGAGCCCAGGTCCATGACGTAGTCTTCCTTGGTCGGCCTGGCGAATTCGAACATGACGTCGAGCACTTCGTTGGTCGACGGGACATAGGGCACGTCGAGCCGGTCGGAGCGGTTCTCGATTTCGGGCGCCACGTCCTGCGCCATCGCCGGGGCGAGGCCCAAGGCGGCCGCGGCAAGGGCGGCGACGGCGGCGGAACGCAAGGCGCGCGCAAGGATCATCTGGCGCGAAGCGCGCCCGGTGAAAAACTGATGCATGGCAATCCTCCCTGACGGACGGGTCCCGGCGCTCCCGGTGCGGGTTCGCCCAGCGGCAACTGTGCGCCCCAAACGGGGGCCTGTGCCGCCATGCCCGGCCGGCGCACAGGTTGTCCTGACTGCAGCGATTCCGCAATGGGAATGTGACTTAAATATGACCCGCCCCGGGCAAGCCGGAGCCGGGCTGGAACCGGGTCGGCGCCGAAGCGTCGCGCCGACGCATCACCCCCGGCCGGCAGGGCGAAGGGGCGACCCGCGGGGACCGGCGCCGTCGGGTCAGGCCCGCTCGGCCCCGCTCGCCCCGTTGCGGCTGATCGGGTGATCGAGGATGGACAGCATCTCGCGCGGCACGACCTGCCAGAACTTCTTCGATTCCCGCTTCCAGGCGTTGATCAGCCGTTCGGCGAAGCGCGACTGGGTGGCCTGGACATGCATTTCGACCAGGCGCTTGACCCGCTTTTCCCAGTACGGCGTCTCGATGCGCTGCCACAGCAGGGTTTCCGGGTTGACCCGGGATTCGAAGCTGCCGTCGGCGTCGTAGACGAAGGCCATGCCGCCGGTCATGCCGGCGCCGAAGTTGTCGCCCACCGGCCCGAGGATCACCGCCATGCCGCCGGTCATGTATTCGCAGCCGTTGGAGCCGCAGCCTTCGACCACCGCTTCGGCGCCCGAGTTGCGCACGCAGAAACGTTCGCCCGCCTGGCCGGCGGCGAAAAGGTAGCCGGCCGTGGCGCCGTAGAGCACCGTGTTGCCGATGATCGTATTTTCGTTGGAAACGAGCAGCGAGGAGGCCAGCGGGCGCACCACGATGGTACCCCCCGACAGACCCTTGCCGGCGTAGTCGTTGGCGTCGCCGAAAACCTCGAGCTTGAGACCCTGCACGGCAAAAGCGCCGAGCGACTGGCCGGCGGTGCCGCGCAGGCGGACGGTGACCTGGCCCGGCTCCAGCTTGTCCATGCCGAAGCGCCGCGTGATGGCGGACGACAGCTTGGCGCCGATGGCGCGCTGGGTATTGCGCACGTTGTACTGCAACTGCATCTTTTCGCCCGCTTCGAGGGCGGGGGCCGCATCCTCGATCATCTCGGCGTCGAGCGTCTCCGGCACCTCGTTGCGGCCTTCGACCGCGCAGAAACGCGGCAGCTTGCCCGCATCGGACCTGGCCAGCAGCGGATTGAGGTCGAGGTCGTCGAGATGTTCGGAGCCGCGGCTGACCTGGGTGAGCAGGTCGGTGCGGCCGATGATCTCCTCGATCGAGCGCGCGCCGAGCGAGGCGAGAATTTCGCGCACCTCTTCGGCGACGAAGCTGAACAGGTTGACCACCTTTTCTGGCGAGCCGGTGAACTTCTCGCGCAGCTTGGGCGACTGGGTGCAGACGCCGACCGGGCAGGTGTTGGAATGGCACTGGCGCACCATGATGCAGCCCATCGCCACCAGGCTGATAGTGCCGAGCCCGAATTCCTCCGCGCCGAGCAGCGCCGCCATGACGACGTCGCGGCCGGTCTTGAAGCCGCCGTCGACGCGCAGCTTCACGCGGTGGCGCAGCTGGTTGAGCGTCAGCACCTGGTTGACTTCCGACAGGCCCATTTCCCACGGCAGGCCCGCGTACTTGATCGAACTCTGGGGCGAGGCGCCGGTGCCGCCCGAATGGCCCGACACCAGGATGACGTCGGCCTTGGCCTTGGCCACGCCCGCGGCGATGGTGCCGATGCCCGTCTGCGAGACGAGCTTGACGCAGACCTTGGCGTCCGGGTTGATCTGCTTGAGATCGTAGATGAGCTGCGCCAGATCCTCGATCGAATAGATGTCGTGGTGCGGCGGCGGGGAGATCAGGGTGATGCCCGGCGTCGAATGGCGCAGGCGGGCGATCATCTCGGTCACCTTGATGCCGGGCAACTGGCCGCCCTCGCCGGGCTTCGCTCCTTGCGCGACCTTGATCTCAAGCTCGCGGCAGTTGTTGAGGTATTCGGCGGTCACGCCGAAGCGCCCCGAAGCCACCTGCTTGATCGCCGACGACGCGTTGTCGCCGTTCGAACGCGGACGGTAGCGCGCCGGGTCCTCGCCGCCCTCGCCCGAGTCGGACTTGGCGCCGATGCGGTTCATGGCGATCGACAGGGTCTCGTGCGCCTCGGGGCTGAGCGCGCCGAGCGAGATACCGGGCGCCACCAGGCGGCGGCGGATGTCGGTGATCGATTCGACCGTATCGAGATCGATGGGCCGGGCCGCTTCCTTGAAGCCGAGGAGATCGCGCAGGCTGATCGGCGGGCCGGAACGGCTCATTTCCGAGAAGCGCTTGTAGACGGCATAGGAATCCGTCGCCACCGCCGTCTGCAGCGTATGCATCATGTCGCCGGTCAGCGCATGCGCCTCGCCCGACTGGCGGAAGGCGTAGAAGCCGCCCACGGGCAGGGTGACATTGGCCGCGATGTAGGCCTGGCCGTGCAGTTCCGTCACCTTGCGCTCGATGCCGGTATGGCCGATGCCGGAAATGCGCGAGGTCATGCCCGGGAAGTAGTCGGCGACCAGCGCGCGGCTGAGGCCGACCGCCTCGAAGTTGTAGCCGCCGCGGTAGGACGACAGCACGGAGATGCCCATCTTCGACATCACCTTGAGCAGGCCCTGATCGACCGCCTTCTTGTAATTGTGCACGCACTCCTCGGGCGTCAGGCCCGGGAACAGGCCGCGCCGGTGCCGGTCCTTGATCGATTCCTCGGCAAGGTAGGCATTGACCGTGGTCGCACCGACGCCGATCAGCACGGCGAAGTAATGCACGTCCATGCATTCGCCGGAACGCACGTTGAGCGACGTGAAGGTGCGAAGCTGCTGGCGCACGAGATGGGTATGCACCGCGCCGGCGGCAAGGATCATCGGGATGGCGGCGCGCTTGGGCCCCATCGCCTGGTCGGTCAGGATGACGTGAACGGCGCCGCCGCGCACGGCGTCTTCCGCCTCACGCTGGATGCGCTCGATGTTCTCGCGCAAGCTGCCGTCGCCCCTGGCGGCGTCGAAGGTGCAGTCGATCTCGACCGCGTTCTTGCCCATGTAGTCGCGCATGGCGCGGAACTCGGCCGTCGACAGCACCGGGCTTTCGAGCTGGAGGAGATGCGTCTGGCTGTCGTCCTCGTCGAGGATGTTGCCGAGGTTGCCGAGCCGCGTCTTGATGCTCATCTGATAGTTTTCGCGCAAGGAGTCGATCGGCGGGTTCGTCACCTGGCTGAAGTTCTGGCGGAAGAAGTGGTGCAGGCCGCGATAGCGCTCCGACAGCACCGCGAGCGGCGTGTCGTCGCCCATGGAGCCGACCGGCTCCTTGCCGTCCTCGACCATCGGGTGGAGGATGAGTTCGAGGTCTTCCATCGTGTAGCCCAGCGCGCGCTGGCGCTGGCGCAGGTCTTCCGGGCCGTAGCCGGCCGGCACGTCTTTCGCCGCGCGCAACAGCGAATCGAGCGGCGTGATGTTCTTGACCCACTTCGAATAGGGATGGCGGCCGGCGAGCATGTCCTTGAGCTCGCGGTCGGAGTAGAACTTCCCTTCGGCCAGGTCGACGGCGATCATCTCGCCGGGACCGACGCGGCCCTTGCGGGTGATGCTGGCTTCCGCGAGCGGCACCATGCCCGATTCGGAACCGACCACCAGCAGGCCGTCCTGCGTCAGCGTGTAGCGCATCGGGCGCAGGCCGTTGCGATCCATGCCGGCGACGACCCAGCGCCCGTCGGTGGCGGCAATGGCCGCGGGGCCGTCCCATGGCTCCATCACGCAGTTGCAGTAGGAGTAGAAGTCCTTGTGTTCCTGCGGCATCAGCGTCTTGTTGGCCCAGCTGTCGGGAATCAGCATCGACTTGACCATCGGCGCCGGACGGCCGGCGCGCACCATCACCTCGAACACGTTGTCGAGCGCGGCGGAGTCCGAGCCGCCAGCCTGGATCACCGGCTTCACGTCGGCGATGTTGTCGCCGAAGACTTCGGACGCCATGCGCGTCTCATGGCTCTTCATCCAGTTGACGTTGCCGCGCAGCGTGTTGATCTCGCCGTTGTGGGCGAGCATGCGGAAGGGCTGCGCCAGCCGCCAGTTGGGGAAAGTGTTGGTCGAATAGCGCTGGTGGATGATGGCGAAGGACGAGATGAACCGTTCGTCCAGCAGGTCGGGGTAGAACAGATCCACCTGTTCGGCGAGGAACAGGCCCTTGTAAATGATGGACCGGCACGACAGCGAGCAGATGTAGAAGTCGTTGATGTAGTCGCCGAGCACCTTCTTCTCGATGCGCCGGCGGATGATGTAGAGATCGGTCTCGAACTGCTCCTGGCTCACGCCCGGATTGGACGCGATCATGATTTGCTCGATCTCGGGCCGCGTCGCGTTGGCCTTGTCGCCGATCACGTCGACGTTCACCGGCACCTGGCGCCAGCCGTAGATGGTGTAGCCGAACGACAGGATTTCGCTTTCGACGATGGTGCGGCAGCGCTCCAGCTGGCCGAGGTCGGCCTTGGGCAGAAACACCATGCCGACGCCGAGCCGCCCGGGCTTGGGTTCGTGTCCCGTGCGCGCGATGTGTTCCTTGAAGAAGTCCTGCGGGATCTCGACATGGATTCCCGCGCCGTCGCCGGTCTTGCCGTCGGCGTCGACCGCGCCGCGGTGCCAGACGGCCTTGAGCGCGTTGATGCCGGCGACCACGACTTCGCGCCGCGGCCGGCCGTCGATGGCGGCAATCAGGCCGACGCCGCAGGCGTCGTGTTCCATCGCCGGATCGTAGGCGTGCGCCGCATGAAGGCGCGCCGCGTTGTCGCGCCACAGGCGAACGTTTTCCTCGCCGCAGTCGATGCGCTTGTCGTCCATGACTACTCTCCTGTAACTCTCGTTACTCGGCGGCGCTTCTGGCGCGCGCGCGGGCCTGGCTCTCGCACCAGGCGTGAATGGCGGCGGCGGCCTGGCGGCCGTCGTGGATCGCCCAGACGACGAGCGAGGCGCCGCGCACGATGTCGCCCGCGGCGAAGACGCCGTCGAGCGACGTCATCAGGCTGCGGTGATTGACCTTGAGCGTGCCCCAGCGCGTCACCGCGAGTTCGGGTTCGTTGAACATCGCCGGCAACTCTTCGGGATCGAAGCCGAGCGCCTTGATGACCAGATCGGCCGGCTCGACGAAGGAAGAGCCTTCGATCGGCTCCGGCGTCTGGCGGCCGGTGGCGTCGGGAACGCCGAGATGGATGCGCTGGGACCGCACGCCGGTCACATGGCCATCGCCGGTCATCGCTTCGGGCGCGGCAAGCCAGACGAACTGCACGCCTTCTTCCTCGGCGTGCGCCACTTCGCGGCGCGAACCGGGCATGTTGTCGCGATCGCGGCGGTAGAGGCACTTGACCGACCTGGCGCCCTGACGGATGGCGGTGCGTACACAGTCCATCGCCGTGTCGCCGCCGCCGATGACGACGACGTTGCGCCCCGCGGCGTCGAGCGTGCCGTCCTCGAAGGCCGGCACCTTGTCGCCGAGGCCCTTGCGGTTCGATGCGGTGAGATAGTCCATCGCCTGGAAAATGCCCTTGAGGCCGGCGCCCGGCATCTTGATGTCGCGCGCCTTGTAGACGCCGGTGGCGATCAGCACCGCGGTGTGGCGCTTGCGCAATTCGGCCATGGTGACGTCCGAGCCCACCGCACACTTGAGATGGAAGGTCACGCCGCCGTCCTTGAGCAGGCGCGCGCGGCGGGCCACGATTTCCTTTTCCAGCTTGAAGTTGGGAATCCCGTAGATCAGCAGGCCGCCGACGCGGTCGTAGCGGTCGTAAACGTGCACTTCGTAACCGATGCGGCGCAACTGTTCGGCCGCGGCGAGTCCGGCCGGCCCCGCACCGACGATGCCGACGGAACGGCCGTTTTCGGACACGGGCGTGGGCGGCTTGACCCAGCCGCGCTCGAAGGCGGTGTCGGTGATGTACTTCTCGACGCTTCCGATGGTGACCGAACCGTGGCCCGATTGTTCGAGCACGCAGTTGCCTTCGCACAGGCGGTCCTGCGGACAGATGCGCCCGCAGACTTCCGGCATGTTGTTGGTGGCCGCCGAGACCTCGTAGGCCTCCTCCAGCCGGCCTTCGGCGGTCAGCTTCAGCCAGTCGGGGATGTTGTTGGAAACCGGGCAATGGACCTGGCAGAAGGGCACGCCGCACTGCGAACAGCGCGAGGCCTGCTCGCCCGCCGCCGTGTCGGAAAAGCGCGCATAGATCTCGCCGAAGTCGGCGCGGCGCTCGTCGGCCTTGCGCTTGTCGGGCATGCGACCGGAAAGGCCGGTGAACTGAAGCATCTTCTGGGACATACGGGTCCTCAGCCTGGTGTTGCGTGACACGTCCAAAGGGCGGCGGCGTCCTCCGGCCCCGTGGTCACCGCCCAGGCGGGCGGCGGCAAGGGGGGAACCCCCGGTCAGGGGTCGCTTCTTCATCCTGAAGGAAACCGGCTGAAGGGAGCCGGCGGGAACGCCTTGACGGCCCCTCATATTTGACAAACCGAGGGAATGCGAGAGAAAACGTACAAATATGTCATGATAACTGACATGTTTATAACGTTAAGCGGCGGGCCTGGGTCGGTCATGGCCAAAAATCGCGAAACCCCCGCTTGGGAAAGCTGCTATTTAATTCCACTTCGGGACTATTTTTGGCGAAACCTTGGGGTGACGAGACGCTGGCGCACACAACATACTGTGTTATAAGGCTTCTGCGACCACAGGCGCCTGAATGCCACGCAGCGCCCGGCCGCTGGCGGCAGGGGACGCCGCAGGGGGGCCGTCAGGCCGTGAAGCCCAGCCTCGTGCTGGCGGGAGCGCAAGTTGAGCCTGCTACAGATGATCGTGATCGCCCTGGTCCAGGGCATCACCGAATTCCTGCCCATTTCCTCGCAAGCCCACCTGATCCTCGTGCCGCGCATCACCGGCTGGTGCGACCAGGGGCTGATGATCGACGTCGCCGTGCACGTCGGCACGCTGGGAGCCGTCGTCGCCTACCTGTGGCCCGAGTGCTTCGGCATGGCGCGCGGCGTGGTCAACCTAGCGCGCGGCAAGCGCAGCAACGAAGCGCGGCTGTTCTTCTTCCTCGTCCTTGCCACCGTGCCGGTGGTGATCGCCGGCTACATCGTGAAAAAATATTTCGGCGTCGAACTGCGCAGCCTCAAGGTCATCGCCTGGGCGACGCTCGGCTTCGGCCTGCTGCTCTGGGTATCGGACCGCTGGGGTCTGAAGGTCCGGCGCATCGAGCACATGACTTGGGGCTCGGCGCTGTTCATCGGCTGCGCCCAGACGATCGCGCTGATTCCCGGCACGTCGCGCTCGGGCATCACCATGACGGCGGCGCGCATGCTCGGCTTCGAACGGGTCGAGGCGGCGCGCTTCTCGATGCTGATGGCGATCCCGGTGATCGTCGCGGCCGGCACGCTGGAAGGCCTTGATCTCTACAAGGCGGGCAACGCCCAGCTCACCCACCAGGTGATCCTGTCCGGCGCGCTCGCCTTCGTCGCCGCCTTCATCGCCATCGTGGCGATGATCGGCTGGCTCAAGCGCGCGAGTTTCACGCCCTTCGTCCTGTATCGTCTGCTGATGGGCGTGGCGCTGCTGATCGCCATTTACGGCTTCGGCGTCAGCGATACCGCATTGACGGCGGCCTGCCCGTCCTGATCGTAAAAATCAGATGCGCGAAGGACTGAACCGGCCGGCGCGCCTGAATCGGTCGAGGTAGGTCGGCAGCACGACGTCCATCGCGGTGGCGCGGATGCCGAGCGCGGCAAGGCCGTCGGCGGAGGCCACATTGTCGGTACGCAACAGGCGCGCCTGGTCGCGCGTCAGTTGCGGCGGAATGCCCAGCCTGGCGCCGACATCGCCGAAGAAACCGATCACCGAGGCAAGCCCCATCGGCAGGCTGACGAGGCCGCGCCGCCGCCCGGTGAGGGCGAGGATGGTTTCCATCAGTTCGCGGAAGCTGGCGACGCGCGGACCGCCGAGTTCGAACGTCCTGCCGCGCGCGTCGGAGCGCGCGAGCGAGCGCACCACCGCTTCGGCCACGTCGCAGACATAGACCGGCTGAAAGCGGTTGTTGCCGCCGCCGAACAGCGGCAGCGCCGGTACGAACCGGGCCAGGCAGGCGAAGCGGTTGAAGAAATCGTCTTCCGGCCCGAACACGACCGAGGGGCGCAGGATCACCGCGTCGGGAAAGGCTTCGCGCAGGGCCACTTCGCCTTCGCCCTTGCTGCGCGCGTAATCGGACTGCGCTTCGACATTGGCGCCGATCGCCGAAACATGGACGAGCGCGCCAAGGCCCGCGGCAGCGGCGGCGCGAGCGATGATGCCCGGCGCTTCGCCGTGGATGGCATCGAAGGTGTTGCGCCCGCGTTCATAAAGGATGCCGACGAGATTGACCGCCGCATCGGACCCGGCAAGCGCGCGGGCCACCGACCCGGGATCGCGCACGTCGCAGGCAAGCGGCGCGATCTGGCCGACGTCGCCCATGGTGCGCAGGAACGCGGCCGCTTCCGGGTCGCGCCCGGCGGCGACGATGCGCACGCCGTCGGCCGCGAGCCGCCTCACCACATGCCGGCCCAGGAATCCCGACGCGCCGAAAACCGTGACCTGACGTGGACCCATGACTGCAAACCCTTTCGTTTCCGCTGCCCCTGCCTAATAGGCGCGACGCCGCGCGAGGTCAAGGCGCGCCGTCGTCCGCGTTTCAGACCGCGAAGAGGCGCCAGAGCCAGGCGCCGAGGGCGCCAGCGCCCGCGATCCACAGAACGACGATCACCGCCGCCGCGGCCCGGCTGACCGGGCGGACGGTCGCTGCGGCGGCAAGCGCCCGGTGCTCGGCCATGATCTCCGGCCCGATCAGGCGGATCACCAGCAGGATGCCGAGCGGGACAAGAATGACATCGTCGAGATAACCCAGCACCGGAATGAAGTCCGGGATCAGGTCGATGGGCGACAGCGCGTAGGCGGCCACGACCACCGCAAGCGCCTTGGCGTACCAGGGAACCCGAGGATCACGGCTGGCCAGATAGAGGGCGTGGACGTCGCGCTTGACGGTGCGGGCCCAGCCCCTGGCGCGATCGAGGATGTTCATGCCGGCCACGGCGCCCGTTTTTCTCCCGCGTTTCGATTGCCGGTCGCCGTCCGGGGGCGGCGTCCCGCGCCGAATATAAGCGCGCCGGCCGTTTCCGGCCACGTTTCCGGCCACTGGGGCGCCGGACGGGCGGGGCGGCGATATTGACTTTGCCGGGGCCGGAGTATATTCAACCCCGCTTGCAGCGGCGGGGTGCCCTTCGGTGCCTGCCGTCCCCCGTCAGGGGGTTCTGCTCCGGATTCCGTGCCCAGGTGGCGGAATTGGTAGACGCGCTAGTTTCAGGTACTAGTGGGCGAAAGCTCGTGGAAGTTCGAGTCTTCTCCTGGGCACCATCTTCGGCGAGCCCGCATCAGCGGGCGGCGCCGGCATTAGGGGGCATGTGATGGCCATCCATCTTCATGAAGGCGACCTGCCGGACGGGCTCGACCTCGGCGAGACGATCGCCGTGGACACCGAGACCATGGGCCTGATCACGGCGCGTGACCGGCTCTGCGTGGTTCAGCTTTCGACCGGCGACGGGAATGCCCATGTGGTGCGCCTGGCCCAGCAGCCGCGCCCCTACAAGGCGCCCAACCTCGCCCGCCAGCTCGCCGATCCGAAGCGCCTCAAGATCTTCCACTTCGCCCGCTTCGACGTCGCTGCGATCAAGTACTGGATGGGCGTGGACTGCGCGCCGGTCTATTGCACCAAGATCGCCTCCAAGCTGGCGCGCACCTATACCGACCGCCACGGACTCGCCGATCTCTGCCGCGAGGTGGCGGGCGCGGAACTCAGCAAGCAGCAGCAGTCTTCCGACTGGGGCGCGCCGGCGCTGAGCGAGGCGCAGAAGACCTACGCCGCCTCCGACGTGCTGCACCTGCATGTGCTCAAGGCCCGCCTCGACGAAATGCTGGCGCGCGAAGGCCGCACCGCGCTGGCCCAGGCCTGCTTCGACTTCCTGCCGCATCGCGCGGCGCTCGATCTCGCGGGCTTCGGACAGGGCGACGACATCTTCCAGCACTGAGCCGGGCCTGTATGGCGTGGGCCGCTAATCTGCTAGCATCGCCCGGTCCGATACCTTGAGGCCCGAGAGGATTCGCCCCGTCCCATGACCGCCGCGTCCCGCACCAAATCCGGCGCGAAGATCGCCCGAAACAAGGCGCAAAAGGCCCTGTCCGCAGGACAAACGTCCAAGTCCGCAGGACAAAAGGCCCTGTCCGCAGGACAAAAAACCAAGCCCGCAGGCCGGGCCCGCGCGCGCGCGAACGACAGCCTTGCCGTGGCGCGCCGCGTCTTCGCCATAGAGGCCGAAGGGCTGGCCGAAGCCGCCCGCCGGCTCGACCAGCGCTTCGACGCCGCGATCGACATCCTGCACAAGATCCCGGGCCGCGTCGTCGTTTCGGGCATGGGCAAGAGCGGACACGTCGCCCACAAGATCGCGGCGACGCTCGCCTCGACCGGCACGCCCGCCTTCTTCGTGCATCCGGCCGAAGCCTCGCACGGCGATCTCGGCATGGTGACGCGCGTCGACGCGGTGATCGCCATTTCCAATTCCGGCTCGACCGCCGAGCTCGGCGATCTGATCGCCCACACGCGGCGCTTCGCCATCCCGCTCATCGCGATCACCGCCGACGTCAGGAGCCAGCTTGCCGATGCGGCCGACGTCGTTCTGGAACTGCCGCGCGCGCCGGAAGCCTGCCCGATGGGTCTCGCGCCCACCACCTCGACGACGATGACGCTCGCCATGGGCGATGCGCTCGCGGTGGCGCTGCTCGAACGGCGCGGCTTCACCTCCGACGATTTCCAGGCGCTGCATCCGGGCGGGCAGCTCGGCAAGCGGCTGCTCAAGGTCGCCGACATCATGCACAAGGGCGCCGACGTTCCCGTCGCCGCGCCCGACGATTCGATGACCGATGTGCTGATCACGATGACCGCCAAGCACTTCGGCTGCGTCGGCGTCACCCGCGGGCAAAGGCTCATCGGCGTGATCACCGACGGCGATCTGCGCCGTCACATGGCGCCATCGCTTCTCCAGCAGACGGCGCGCGACGTGATGACCGCCTCGCCGGTCACCATCACGTCGAAGGCGCTGGCCGCCGAAGCGCTCGGCGTCATGAACGCGCGCTCCATCACGGCGCTGTTCGTCGTCGATGGCGGGCGGCTGGCCGGCATCGTGCACATCCACGATATCCTGCAATCCGGCGTCGCCTGAATGAGCGGCCCTTCGCCCCTCTTCGCCGACGATGCCGCGGAGCCGACCGCGCCGCGCCGCGAGGGATGGAGCCGCACCGTCGGCCTGCTCAAGGTCCTGTTGCCTGCCGTGGCCCTGTCGCTGGTGGCGCTGGTCGTCGCCTGGTCGCAACTGCGCAACTCCGATCCCGGCTTTCGCATCGGCTTTTCGCTGGTCCAGCCCGAGGACGTTCGCCAGCTCAGCATGGTGAACGCGCGCTACGCCGGGCGCAGCAAGAACATGCAGCCCTATCTCGTCACCGCGACGACGGCGATCCAGGATTCGCCCGGCGCCGACGTCATTCACCTGACCAACCCCAAGGGCGACATGACGCTCAAGGGCGGCGCCTGGGTGGCGCTCTCTGCGCCCAGGGGCGATTACCGCCAGGCGAGCCAGTTGCTCGATCTCGCGGGCGGGGTGAACCTGTTCCACGATTCGGGCATGGAATTCAACACGGCGACGGCGCAGATCAACCTCAGGGATTCGACCGCCTTCGGCGTCGATCCGGTGGAAGGCCACGGGCCGTCGGCCGACATCAGGTCGCAGGGCTTCCAGGTGCTCGATGGCGGCGACCGCATCATCTTTACCAACAAGTCGCACCTGACGCTTTATCGCAGCCGGGACGCATCGGCGCAGCCCAGGGGCGCGCCGACCGGGGGAGGCCAGAAACGATGACGACCGCATCAACACGCCCAGCCCGCGCGCGGCGCGCGGCGCTGGCATTTGCAACGGCGGCCTGGATCGCCGCGCTGCCGGCTTCGCCGGCGCACGCCGCGCAAAACCTCGGCATCGGCGGCCAGTCGGACAAGCCCATCCAGGTCTTCGCCGACGAAGGCATCGAGTGGAACCAGAACACCCGCCAGTACATCGCGCGGGTCAACGCCAAGGCGATCCAGGGCGACACCACGGTCTACGGCGACACGCTGGTCGCCTATTACGAGGAAGTCGCCGGCGGCAACACCGAGGTCTACCGAATCGACGCCATCGGCAACGTGCGCATCGTTTCGCCCAATGAGACCGCGTACGGAGACAAGGGCGTCTACGACATGCGCAAGGGCATCCTGGTGATGACCGGGGGCGCGCTCAGGCTGGTGACCCAGACCGACGTCGTGACGGCGCGCGACAGCCTCGAATACTACGAAGAAACCGGCATGGCCGTGGCGCGCGGCAACGCGGTGGCGCGACCGGTGCCCGCCCAGCGCAAGGACGCGAAGACCGACCGCACCGTGCGTGCCGACGTGCTGACCGCCCATTTCCGCGACGAAGGAACGCAGGGCGCCCCGGCCGCGAAGGGCCAGAAAAAGAAAAAGAAGGGGCAGCAGGGCGGCGGCAGCAACATCGACCGCATGGACGCCTATGGCAACGTGGTGGTCACCCGGCCGGGCGAAGTGGCGCTGGGCCGGCGCGGGGTCTACTTCCCCGACCGCGAACTCGCCCATCTGTGGGGGCAGGTTCGCATTACCCGCCAGGACAATCAGCTCAACGGCGAATACGCCGAAGTGAACTTCGGAACCGGGATTTCGCGCATCGTGGCGAGCCCCTCGGCCCCCGTCCGGGCCCTGATCGAGCAGGAGAAAAAACCGCAAAATCCGGGCCCGGCAACCGGCCGTTAAGATTACACTTCACGAAATAGCAAGAATTAGGCCAATAATAGGGGGCGATGACGACCGAGAGCCCCCGTCCGGGCCCACAGAACAGCGAATCCAAGGCCCCTGCCGGGGGCCCGACCCCTGCCCCCTCAGGGGGCCCGACACTCGTGCGCCACAATACCGGGCTCGAGGCCACCAACCTCGGCAAGCGCTTCCGCGGCCGCCCGGTGCTGCGCGACGTGTCGCTTTCCGTCCAGCGCGGCGAAGTGGTCGGCCTGCTCGGCCCCAACGGCGCCGGCAAGACAACCTGCTTCTACATCATCAGCGGCCTGATCTCGGCCGATTACGGCGTCATCCGGCTCGACGGCCAGGACATCACCAATCTGCCGATGTACCGGCGCGCCCGGCTCGGCATCGGATACCTGCCGCAGGAAGCCTCCATCTTCCGGGGGCTTTCGGTGGCCGACAACGTGCGCGCCATCCTCGAGGCTTCCGAGTCCGACGTGGAGCGGCGCGAAAGCATGCTCGAAGACCTGCTCGCCGAATTTTCGATCTCGCATCTGGCGCGCACGCCGGCGCTGGCCCTTTCGGGCGGCGAACGGCGGCGCGTCGAACTCGCCCGCGCGCTCGCCGCGCAGCCCACGTTCATGCTGCTCGACGAACCGCTCGCCGGCATCGACCCTGTTGCGCTCGGCGACATCCGCGACCTCGTACTCCATCTCAAGGACCGCGGCATCGGCGTGCTGATCACCGATCACAACGTGCGCGAGACCCTGGAAATCGTCGACCGCGCCTACATCATCCACGATGGCCACGTGCTGATGGAAGGCAAGCCGTCGGAGATCCTGACGCATGAGGACGTGCGCAGGGTCTACCTGGGAGAGCGGTTCAGCCTTTAGGCGATCGTCATGGCGCTTTCCCCCAGACTCGTTCAGCGGCAAACCACCCAGCTGGTGATGACCCCCCAGCTGCAGCAGGCGATCAAGCTGCTGCAGATGTCGAACCAGGAACTGAGCAGCTATATCGAGCAGGAGATCGAACAGAACCCGCTGCTGGAGCGCGAATCCACCGAAGGCGGATTCGAGCGCGAGGCCGAGGGCGCGGGCCAGGCCGACGCCGGCGACGGTCTGGATGCCGCGCCCGAGCCGGGCGACGCGGCCGATCATGCCGCGGCCGATTCGCTGCCCGAAGCGGCCGACCAGCCGCTCGACACAGACTACGAAAACGACCTCACCAATGACGACCGCACGGGTGCGGGCGACGACAACCCGGCCGAACAGTTCGCCGACTGGGGCCAGGGCGGCGATCCGCGCGCGGGCGGCGGCACGGAAGGCTTCGGCCTCGAAGAGCGGCTCTCCAGCGAGCCGACCTTGCGCGAGCACCTCGCCTTTCAGGTCAACGTCAACCTGAGCGACCCGGCCGAGCGCCTGATCGCGCTGGCGCTGGTCGACCTGGTCGACGAGGCGGGCTATCTCGCGGGCGACATCGGCGAAGTGGCCGACAAGCTCGGCGTCGAACGGTCGGCCGTCGAAGCGGTGCTGGCGCGCTGCCGGGGCATGGACCCGGCCGGCGTCTTCGCGCGCAATCTCGCCGAATGCCTGGCCATCCAGCTCAGGGAACGCGACCGCTTCGACCCCGCTATGGAAACGCTGGTGGCCAACCTGGAATTGCTGGCCAGGCGCGACATCGCGCAGATCAAGCGCCTGTGCAAGGTCGATGACGAAGACTTGGCCGAAATGGTGGCCGAGATCCGCTCGCTCGATCCCAAGCCCGGCCTGACCTTCGGCAACAACGTGGCGCCGCCCGTCATTCCCGACATCATGGTGCGTCCCAGGCCCGACGGTTCCTGGCAGGTCGAACTCAATGCCGAAACCCTGCCGCGGGTCCTGGTCAACCAGACCTATTTCGCCGAAGTGCGCGCCGGCGCCCGCAACAAGTCGGAACGCGACTACCTGAACGAGCGCATGACCGCGGCCAACTGGCTGGTGCGCGCGCTCCATCAGCGGGCCACCACCATCCTCAAGGTGGCGAGCGAGATCGTGAGCACCCAGGCCGACTTCCTGAACAAGGGCGTGCAGCACCTGCGGCCGCTGACCCTGCGCGACGTGGCGGACGCCATCGGCATGCACGAATCGACCGTGAGCCGCGTGACCTCGGCCAAGTTCATGGCCACCCCGCGCGGCGTGTTCGAGCTCAAGTACTTCTTCACCACGGCCATCGCCGCGACGGCGGGCGGCGACAGCCACTCGGCCGAGGCGGTGCGCCACCGCATCCGCGAGCTGATCGAGCGCGAAACCCCGCGCACCGTCCTGTCGGACGACAAGATCGTCAGCCTGCTGTCGGGCGAGGGCATCGACATCGCCCGGCGCACGGTGGCCAAGTACCGGGAATCCATGCATATCCCGTCCTCGTCCCAGCGCCGGCGGGAAAAGGCCATTCACCTTTAGAATTATTGAAAATATTATGTTTTACAAATGGTTACACTGAAAACCCGGTTCTATTGACTTTGCCCCTTGGCAGGACCTATGGTGCGGCCACCGCGCGGACGGGCAGGCCCCCTCGCTAAGGATGAGGGAGCGACCACCCGCTCCGGCGCCGGCGACCCGCCAGACGGGGACCCCGCAGACGGGGAATCGCAGGCCCGGTACCGCCAAACGGGGCGCGCGACATCCAAAGAAGGATTAGACAGTGGATATCAGTGATCTGATCACACCTTCCACCATCGTTCCGAATTTCAAAGTCACCAGCAAGAAGCAGGCGCTGCAGGAACTGGCCCGTCTCGGGGCCGAGATAGCCGGCGTCGGCGAACGCGAAATCTTCGAAATTCTGCTCGAACGCGAGCGCCTGGGCACGACCGGCGTCGGCAGCGGGGTCGCCATCCCGCACGGCAAGCTGCCCGGCCTCAAGCGCCTGTACGGGGTCTTTGCCCGGCTCGAACAGCCGATCGATTTCGATTCGGTCGACGAACAGCCCGTCGACCTGATCTTCCTGCTGCTGGCCCCGGAAACCGCCGGCGCCGATCATCTCAAGGCGCTGGCCCGCGTCTCGCGCCAGTTGCGCGACCGCGAAATGTGCGAAAAGCTGCGCGGCTCGGACACGGCAGAGGCGCTCTATGCCCTGCTGACCGAAGCGCCGGCGAGCCACGCCGCCTAACCGCGTCACCTTAGATTCAGATTCAGGCATGAAAAAACCCCGCGCCTCGGGCGCGGGGTTTTTCTGTTCGGAACGCCTTCTGCGGTTCAATGCACGCAGACGGGTTCGAGATCGTGGCTGCGCACCGCCGCCATGGCGATGTCGCGGTTTTCCATGATGCCGATTTCCGTGCCGTCGGCGGCATAGATGGCGTAGGCCGTGACCCCCGGCATCGCCACGGGCTTCACGTAGGCGACGAACTGCAGGCCCAGATTGGCCAGGTCGTTGTCGGACATGATCCGTCGGTCGGTATTCGGTTCCATGGTTTCGCGCCTTTCCAGGCTCTCCGCCTTGATTACAAGCCTATGGGGCTTCGCTTAATATCGGGTTTACGTTGGGCCGACGCCGCTGGATCGCCTTGGATTCGCAGGGAATTCGCAGGGCTTTCTTCCCTCAGTCCCGGCCTCAGTCCCGGCCTCAGCCCCGGGAAGGGCGGCCGCGCTCGATGCGAATGGCGCGGCTCGTTTCGGCGGCTTTGGGGCGGACCAGATCGACATGCAGCAGGCCCTTGTCGAGGTTGGCCCCGGCAACCTCCATGCCGTCGGCCAGCACGAAGCGGCGCTGGAAGGCCCGCGCCGCGATACCGCGGTGCAGGAACACGCGTTCGCCCGCGTCTTCGGCCTGGCGGCCGGCGATGCACAGTTCGCTGTTCTCCACCGTCACCGCGAGCTCGTCCTCGGCGAAACCCGCGACGGCAATGGAAATGCGCAGCCGGTCGGGGCCGAGGCTCTCGATGTTGTAGGGGGGATAGCCATCGCCGGCGGACTTGCTGATGCGTTCGAGCGCTTCTTCGAACGCATCGAAGCCGAGCAGAAACGGCGATGAAAAACCACGATCACGCGACATCGGTCTCCTCCTCCGAGCGAGGCCTGCGGGCGGCCCGAAAGGCACCGCCACGCAGGTTAGATGGTCGCTGATCGCGGAATTTCAAGAACCGGCCCGGCACGCGCCGGGCCGGGCCTGGCCGGGATGACGGCCGGATTACTTGCGCCCCAGCACCTGCTTGACGCGGGCCAGTACGTCGGCGGGCGTCCCGGAGACGGTCTTCAGAAGCGCGTCGACCTCCTCGCCCGTCACCAGGTCGATCTCCATGCGCGAACGCTCGGCATCCTTGAGCAGTTCCGCATCCTTGAGCGACGCGGCGAAGGCCTGACGCAACGCCCCGGCGCGGTCGGCAGGCAGATCGGGCGGAGCGACGAAAGGCCGGCCGAGGATTTCGCGCGCCAGGATGAATTCGAGCGCCTTCTTGTCGATTTCGGTCGTCGCCGCCTCGCGGATCAGCTTGACGCCGGGCAGTTCCGGATGCGCCTTCAGACCGGTGTGCAGCAGAAGGTTGATCTTCTTGTCCTTGATCCAGTCGGGATGGCCCTGCTTGATCGCGCTCCACGACCAGTAGCCGATGCCGTCGAGCTCGCCCTGCTCCATCGACAGCGCCGCCTTGGTCGTGTTGGGATAGCCGAGGATGATCTTGAACTTCGTCCCGGCGAGGTTGTTGAAGGCGACCGGCAGGATCTGCGAATCGGCGCCCGCGCCGGTGCCGGGGATCAGCAATTCGGTCTTTTTCAGATCGTCGAACGTCTTGACCTTCGCGGTGTGCCAGGAGATCGCCAGGCTCACCCCGCGGTTCATGCTGCCGAGCCAGACCATCTTGAACGGATCGAAGTTGGCCTTGGTGTTGCCCAGTATCGGCTCGAACGGGTTGCCGCGCGAGATGGTGCCGAACACCGTGCCGTCCTTGGGCGCGAAACGGTAGAGATACTCCGTCGCCTTGAGGCCGCCGGCACCCGGCATCTGCTTGGGCAGGA
>CAXRES010000222.1:0-13941 GCA_964229575.1 Alphaproteobacteria bacterium | reverse complement strand
GGCGACGGCGATCTTTCCCAGGGTGCCGCCGCGGATCGCCTGGATCACCTCGCGGGACAGAAACGCGTTGGCTACGCCTTCGCGCTGCAGGCGCGCTTCCTCGCGGTCGATGCTGAACGAGACATCGGTGGCGATGACAAGTTCGAGATCCACGGGTTCTGCCCCGCGTGCGGCCGGCGTCGGACCGGCGAGAAAGGCGATGAAGGCGAAAATCGTGGCAAACCGCATGGCGGCCTCCGCGTGCCGTATCCCTGATGCCGCCTGATCATACCGCTTTTGCGAAGAAACTGTTTTGGCGAAAAAGCGGTTCTCCGTCCGGGCGCGCGGCCTTATTCTGATCGCCGGAATCAACGGCGGAGCCGGCCGCGAAGAGCCGGGGCCGCGGGGGAACAGAATGGGCGCCATCACCGCAACCGCGATCTCGCATGTCGTCATAGAGACCGCCGACGTCGCGCGGGCGCGCCGGTTCTATGCTGAAATTCTTGGCGCGCCGGCGAATTTTGGCGCCTTTCCGGACCTCGGCCCGAACGGCGCGGCCTGTCGCCTGCCGTCCGGCCAGTACCTGGCGTTGGCGCAGGCCGCGGCGCCGCGCACTTTCGCCGATACGGCTGTCCATGTCGCCTATCGTGCCGCGCCCGAGGCTGTCGCCGCCATCGTCGGCCGTGCCGGTGCGGCGGGCATCTCCGTGCATCGCTACGTCGAGGACCGCCCGCAGGAAGTGAAGGACAACATTTATTTCGCCGACCCGGACGGCAATCGCATCCAGCTCGTCGCGGCGCACGGCCCGGCGACGGGGATCGACGGCATCGACCACTGCGCGGCGCTCATCTCCGATATCGAATGGGAAGACGACTACTGGGTTGAGACCATCGGCCTCAGGGCGGCGCACCGCGTGGGCTGGGCAACGCAGGATTTCGTGCGCGCCCGCGCCTGGGGCGAAGGCAAGGAAGACATGGCGCCCGGCACGCGCCGCTGGGACCAGCGTTATCGCGACATTCCCGGCGCCAGGCCCGGGCAGGAACGCAAGGTGGCGCGGCCCAATCCGCAGCTCTTCCTCGAATTCGCAGGCGCAGGGCAGGGGCCGGTGGTCGGCCTGTTCCTAGCGCAGAGCCATCTGCAGGAGCCGCCGCCCGAACAGACCCGCGGCAGTCCGCGCATCGGACTGACGGTCGCCGATACTGCGCTCGACGATCTGCCGCGCGCGCTCGCCGGTGCGGGCACGCGGGTCGAAGGCCCGGTGCGTCATGCCGGGGGCGGGCCGCTGTTACGTTCCGTCTATCTGCGCGATCGCTGCGGCGTATTCTTCGAATTCTGCAGCCGCGCCTGAGGAGTCCATCATGGCCGACAAACCGCTTGGTGCCCCCTGGGACAGCAACGAGCCTTTCCCATATCCGCGTTTTTCCATCGCTGAGCGCGACCGGCGCTGGAAGGCGGTGCGCGCCCTGATGGCGGCGCGCGGCATAGACGTCATCGTCTGCCCGCAGAACACGGGACATTCGATGGATTTCCAGGCGGACTCCCGCTACCTGACCCATTGCGGCGGCGGTGGTGATGCCGACATCGCCGCGGTCTTTCCCATAGAGGGCGCGGTGACGGCGGTGGCCACCTCGGCCGATCCGCGCTGGACGCCGCGCGTGCAGGTCTGGACCGAGGACGTGCGCGAGGCGAGGCGCAATTACGGCAAGATCATCGTCGAGCGCATCCGCGAGATAGGCCTGAAAAAGCCGCGCATCGGCATCGCGGGCCTGGGCGAGATCGGCGGCACGCGGTCGTTCGAAGGGCTGATCATCCACGGCACCTTCAAGCAGATTCGCGAAGCCTTCCCCGATTCGGACATCGTCGATGCCACCGGCCTGATGGCCGAGGTGCGCGACGTGAAAAGCGACGAGGAAGTCGCCTGCCTCGCCAGGGCGGTCGAGATCATCGAAAAGGCCTATGTCGCCGAAACCGAGGCGGCGCGCGCCGGCGCCAACGATTGGGAGGTCTGGGCCGCGACGCAATATGCGCTCCTGCGCAACGGGTCCGAGGCGCCGATCCACTGCAACTGGATTTCCGGGCGCAATTCGGTGCGTACCCTGACGCGCCCCACCTTCCGCGTTCTCGAACGCGGAGACCTCATCATCAACGAGCTGGAAGCCTGCTGGATCGGCTATCAGGCCCAGGGCGTGCAGCCTGTGTTCGTGGAAGAGGCGAGCGCGGTCCACAAGGAACTGATCAAGGTGCAGCGCGAGGTATTCAATGCGGTGGCCGAGGTCATCCGGCCCGGCACCACGCTGCAGGAAATCGATGCCGCCGCCAATGCCGCGGTCAGGCACGCCGCTCCCGCCAGTGGACCCGCCGCCGGGGCGACGGCCAAGCTCACCATGCACGGCAAGGGCGCGGGCGACGACGGACCGATCATTACCGGATTTTCCCGCGAGCGCCGTCACATGACCTATGAACTCAAGAAGAACATGACGTTCATCTTCAAGCCCTCCGCCAACACGGCGGACGGCAATTCGATCTGCACCTGGGGCGATACCGTGGTGATCACCGAGAGCGGCGCGCGGCGGCTCGGCAAGCGCCCGCACGATCTTTGTGTTTCCGGGGCCTAGGCCCGACGGGCGTTTCGGGCGGCTGAGGCGCGGCCCGTTCAGCGTCCGAAATAGGCTTCGATCCGGTCAAAGGCGAGGTTGATCGTGTCGTCGGGCACGCAATAGGCCATGCGCACGTGGTGTTCACCGCTCGGCCCGAAGGCGGCGCCCGGCGTGACGGTGACTTTCGCTTCTTCGAGCAGCCGGATGGAGAAGTCGAGCGAATCGCGGTGTGGCGCCAGAATTTTCGGGAACACGTAATAGGCGCCTTCCGGGCGTACGTAGGAAAACACGTGGGCGACCCGGTCGAGCCTTCCGCAGATCAGATCGCGGCGCCTGTGCAGCGTGCGCACAAACCCGGGCAGATGCACGGGCTCCTCGGTCATCGCGGCGAGCGCGGCGAGCTGCGAAATCCGCGGCGCACAGATCACCGTGGCGTCGTGGACCTTCAGCACTTCGCGTTTCAGGTGCGCGGGCAGGAGCGAATAGGCCATGCGCCAGCCGCTCATCGCCAAGGCCTTGGAGAAGGTGTAGAGGTAGGCGATGTTCTCCGCCATTTCCGGCGCCGAGGCCAGGGTGGAGTAATCGGCGGCGTGGTCGTAGGTGAAATGGCAATAGGGATCGTCGAGGATGACGAGCAGGCCGCGCGCGCGCGCGATCGCGCCGACGCGGCGCAGTTCGTCCTCGCGGAAGATGTTGCCGGTCGGATTGGACGGCGAGACGATGACGACCGCCTTGGTGCGCGGTCCGATCAGACCTTCGAGGGCGTCGAGGTCGAGCCGCCAGCCGCGGCTTTCGTCCATCGCCCAGAATACGGGCCTGCCGCCGCACAGCGCGACCTGCTGTACGTGGGAGGCGAAGCCCGGATCGGTCAGGATGATCTCGTCGCCGGGATCGAGAACCGCGTGAAACAGCGCGTTCAGCCCCTGGATGTTGCCGGCCGTCATCAGCACGTTGCGATCGGCATCGACGGCGACGCCGGTGCGCGCCTTGTGATGGGCGGCCGCGGCCCGGCGCACCTCGGGCAGTCCGTCGGGCAGGGAATACTTGCCCATCTCCGGGTCGTCGGCCATGCGACGGGCGACCGCTTTGCAGATGTGTTCGGGGGTGGGAAAAGACGGCACGCCCCAGGTCAGCGACGCCGCGCCTTCGATGCGCGCGCTGCGGATCGCCATGTCCTTGATCGCCGACATGGAGATTTGCGCGACGTTGCGCGAAATCCACGGGCCCCGGTCCGTCATCGTCCCTGTCCCGACGGGCATCCCGCCGCGTTCAATTGTGCGCGAGAGGTCCGCGCAGCACGCGGCCGGCCAGCGCCCCCGTGTGCTGGTTGTCGCGCATGAACACCTGGCCGTTGACGACCGTGGCCTTGATCCCTTCGGTCTTCTGCTTGATGCGGGGGGCGCCGGCCGGCAGGTCGTGATGCAGGGTCGGCAGGCCCGGGGCGATTGAATCGGGATCGAACACGACGATGTCGGCGGCGTAGCCTTCGCGCAGCCAGCCGCGGCCCTTGAGCCCCCAGAAAGTGGCGATGTCGTGCGTCACTTTGCGCACCGCGACTTCCAGCGGGAGCGCCCGGGCATTGCGTACCCAGTGGCCGAACAGGTGCCCGTGGATCGGGCTGCACGTCGTCGCCACGTGGGCGCCCGCGTCCGAGAACGTGACGCAGGAATTCGGGTGGCGGATATGGGCCAGAACGTAATCCTGATCCTCGTTGAAGGAGGGCTGGATGAAGAAGATCCTGAGATGGTGTTCGAGCGCGATGTCGAGAAAGGCGTCGATCGGCTCGATGCCGCGTTCGGCGGCGATTTCCGAAATGCTGCGGAACGGCGGCAGGGTGCGGTCGTAAGGGAATATCCAGTCCCAGTCGACGGGCCGCTGATAGAGGTTGGGCAGCGACGGATCGGGCTTGTGGACGTGCGCCTTCACCGCATCGACCAGTCTCTTGCGCATGGCGGGGTCGCGCAGGCCGGCTTCCTGCCGGTCGAGGGGCAGCTTGCGGAACTCCTTCCACACCGGGACGAAGTCGTAAGGCGTCGCCGTTTCGAAGGAGCGGAGCGAGCCGTTCCACGTCGCCGTTCCCTGGATCATGATCTTGCCGCCGGCGGCGACCGTTTCGTCGACCATGCGGAATTGCGTGCGCCAGGCGTCCGGCGCGTGGCGCTTCGACCATGTGCCGCCGAAGGTGAGCGGCACGCCGCTGCGCAGCGCCAGGCTCTTGATCTGCTCGTGCTCGATCCGGCGTTCTTCTTCGTCCTCGATCACGTTCTCGCGGGCGAGCTGCAGGATGCCCGTGCCGAGGTCGGCCATGACGTCGGTCAGCGCCTCGACCTCTTCCCAGGTGGCGAGACGGCTCGCCACCGGCTTGCCTTCCGGCGTGCGGTGGGAATACGTGCGCGAGGTGGAAAAACCGAGCGCGCCGGCGCGGATGCTGTCGGCGAGCTGGCGCTTCATGATCTCGATATCTTCGGGCCGGCCCGGTTCCTCCATGGCGCGGGCGCCCATGGCGTAGGTGCGCAGCGTCGAATGGCCGACGAAGCCCGCGTAGTTGAGGCCCTTGGGCATCGCGTCCAGCACGTCGAGGTATTGCCCGTAGGTTTCCCACTTCCAGGGAACGCCCGCGAGCATGGCCGCGCGCGGGATATCTTCGGCGCGCTCGAAGTTGTGCAGGACCAGGTCCTTGTCCTTTTCGGCGCAGGGGCCCATCGAAAAGCCGCAATTACCCATGACCACCGAGGTGACGCCGTGCCAGCACGCATTGCTGCCGATGTCGTCCCAGAACACCTGGGCATCCATGTGGGTGTGGCCGTCGATGAAGCCGGGCGCTACGACCTGTCCTTCGGCGTCGATGATTTCGGCCGCACGAGCGCCCTTGAGGTCGCCGATTTCGGTGATCATGCCGTCGGCGACGCCGACGTCCGCGCGGTAGCCGGGCATGCCGGCGCCATCGACCACGGTTCCGCCGCGCACGATCAGATCGAATCCCATGAATGCCTCCCGCATGTTATTTATTTATGGACCGCTGCGCAGGATAACACCCGGGCCAACGGCCGGAAAGCGAAGCGTCCGGCCCGGTTTCATGCCCCCGGCGTGGGTTCCTGGTCCTTTCCGTCCGGCGGCGGCAGCGCCAGCGTGGCGCAGCCCGGAGGCCGGCTGCTATGATTTCGCCATGTCGGCCGGGAAACAGGAACCACTCAGCGATGTCGGACGGGCGGCGCTGGCCTATGCGGGGCTCGGCTGGTCGGTGCTGCCGCTGCGCGCCAGGAGCAAACGGCCGCTGAGCGCCTGGCGTGAATTCGAACGGCGCCGCGCCGACCGTGAAGAGATCGAGGGCTGGTTCCGCCGCTGGCCGGACGCCAACGTTGGCGTGGTCACCGGCGCGGTCTCCGGCGTCGTCGTCCTCGATATCGACCCGAGGCACGGCGGCGATGTTGCGCTCGCCCGGATCGAAAGCCGTCACGGACCTCTCGGGCCCACCGTCGAAGCGCAAACGGGCGGCGGAGGACGGCATCTCTATTTCTCGTTTATCGGCGGCATGGTGCGTAATCGCGCCGGGCTCGCGCAGGGAATCGATCTGCGCGGGGAAGGGGGCTATATCGTCGCACCGCCTTCCATCCATCCCTCCGGTTTGCCCTACCGCTGGATCGACGGACGCAGTCCGCACGACTATCCGCTCGCGCCATTGCCGGCGTGGATCGTCCGTGGCGCGGGCGGCGGCGGCGCAGGCCGCTCGGCGGAGGACTGGCGCGCGCTGGTGCGCGATGGTGTCGGCGAAGGCGCACGCAATTCGACCATCGCCTCGCTGACCGGGCACCTGCTCTGGCATGGGGTCGATCCCGGGGTGGCGCTGGAACTCATGCTGGCCTGGAACCGCGCGCGCTGCCGTCCGCCGCTGGACGATGACGAAGTAAAAGGAGTGGTCGCCAGCATCGCCCGGCTGCATGAGGCCGGGGACGGCGGCTGAAGGCCCTTGCGATTCTTCGAAACCGAACGACTTGCGCCGCCCGTCCCCAGGGTGGATGATGCGGGCAAAAGGAGCCTGCCGATGTCCGTGACCGAAACCGCCGGAATGACCGTCATCCCGTCGGGCGCCGCCTGCGGCGCCGAAATCCGCGGGGTCGATCCGTCCCAGGACCTGCCCCGGTCCGTGATCGACGCCATCGCCGAAGCCTGGCGCAAGCACCTCGTCATCTTCTTTCGCGGCTATGACCTGACGCTCGACCAGCAGCTGCGTTTCGCCGCGCGCTTCGGCGATCTGGGCCTGCGCAAGCAGGCGCCCGAAGGTCTGCGCGATCGCACCGAAGGCGTGCTGCAGACCAACGAGTACACGCTGCTGGTGAGCAACATAAAGGTTGACGGCAAGCCGGTCGGCGCCTTCGGCGAAGGCGATATGTGGTTCCATATCGACTCGGGTTATTCGCAGAAGCCCTACAAGTACACGTTCCTCTATGCGCTGGAAATTCCGTCGAGCGGCGGCAACACGCTGTTCGCCAACCAGTACATGGCCTACGACGATCTTTCGTCCGGGGTGAAGGCGAAGATCGAAGGCCGCAAGGCACTGCACATCCACGAATACAAGCGCTCCGAGCGGGTCGATCTCGCCCAGGACATCAGCAAGGTGCCGCACTGGTTCCATCCGGTGGCCATCCGCCATCCCGAAACCGGAAAGCGCGCGCTGTTCGTCGCCCGGCTGATGACCCAGCGCATCGAGGGCCTGAGCCCGGAGGACAGCGAGCGCACGCTCAACCAGCTCTGGGACCACGCCGAAAACCCGAAATACGTCTACGAGCACGCGTGGAAGCTCAAGGACTTCGTCATGTGGGACAACCGCTGCCTGACGCATGGGCGCACCTGGTTCTCGCCGCAGGAAAACCGCCTGCTGCGACGCTGCACCGTCGAAGGCACGCCGCTTTCGGACTGATCACGCGTTGACGGGCGGCGGCGTCGCACGCGCCGCGGGCCGTTTCGGGAGGGCACCATGTCCGTCGCGTCCGCATCCGCCGTCGCCAACTCCTGGAGGCCGTCCTCGCGCCGCCACGTTCCGGCCACCCTCATGCAGCCGATCGATGATCCGGCGGCCTGGACGGCGCGCGATTTCGCCGGCAACGACGTCTGGCTCTATCGCATGTCGGGCGACGAAGTGGGCGAGGTTCTCGCCGCGGTGGCGCGCGTCGAGGCGAAGGGTCTTGCGCTCATGGACATCACCCGCGACGAATTTCCGTTGCCGCGTTTCGGCAAGGCGATCGAGGCGATGCGTGAAGAGGTGATGCTCGGTCGCGGCTTCGCCGTACTGCGCGGGCTGCCGACGGCGGGGCGCAGCAAGTTGCAGGTGGCCACGGCCTTCTGGGGCATCGGCCAGTGGATGGGCAAGGCGCTCTGCCAGAACAGGTTCGGCCATCTGCTGGGCCATGTCATGGACATCGGCGGCGATTACAGCGTCGGGCGCGGCTACAACACCAGGGCCGAGCTTGCCTTCCATTCCGATCGCGCCGATATCGTGTCGCTGTGCTGCGTGCGGCCGGCGAAGTCGGGCGGCGCGCACCGGATCGCCAGTTCCGTGACGATCTACAACCGGCTTCTCGCCCGCCGGCCCGATCTGGTGCGCGAGCTGATGTGGCCGTTCTACCGCTCGCGCCGCGGCGAAATTCCGCAAGGGGAAGACAAGCCGTGGTTCCGTCTTGCGGTCTTCTCGGTGACCGACGGCTATTTCGCCGCGCGGCCGCCCGGTTCCATCGTCATGAAGGCCCAGGGCATGCCCGGCGTTCCCGCATTGACGCCGCCGCAGAAGGAAGCGCTCGCCGCCTTCGCGGATCTCGCCGCGGAAAACGCGCTCGATATAGATTTCGAACCGGGCGACATTTCCTTTTTGCAGAACTGCGTCACGCTGCATGCGCGCACGAGCTATGAAGACTGGCCCGAGTCCGAACGCAAGCGCCACCTGCTGCGCCTGTGGCTGTCGACCGGCGGGTTGCGGCCGCTCGCGCCCGAAGTGCGGCGCGAAATTTCCGGCCTGACGGTAGCGCCGGAACTGCTCAAGACGCCGATGGACGCCTTCTAGCCGGGTCGCGCGTCGATGCTCAGTTACCAGCACGGTTATCACGCCGGCAACTTCGCCGATGTCCACAAGCACACGGCGCTGTGCCTGTTGCTGCGCGATCTTGCGCGGCAATCATCGCCCTTCTTTTTCATCGATACCCACGCAGGACGCGGGCGCTACGACCTGTCGGGGCCGCAGGCGCGCAAGACCGGCGAATGGAAGGACGGCATCGGCAGGATTTGGGCAATGAAGGTCGCAAGCGAAGGGCTTGCGCTCTATCTGTCGACGGTGCGCGCGGTCAACGGCGGCGGCGCGCTGCGGACTTACCCGGGATCGCCGCTGATCGCCGCGCGTCTCGCGCGCCCGGTCGACGAAATCGTCGCCGCCGAACTGCATCCGGCGGAGCTGACCGCGCTCAAGCGCGCGCTTGCGGCCTTCGCCGATGTGCGCATCGAAAGGCGCGATGGTTTCGATGCCCTGGCCGCGCTGACGCCGCCGGCTGCGGGTCGGGGTCTCGCGCTCATCGATCCATCCTATGAACTGAAGGACGACTACGCGCGCGTGCCCGCGTCCGTCGGCCGCGCGCTGGCGCGCTGGCCGGACGGCATCTTCGCGGCCTGGTACCCGATCCTGCCCGAGGGGCGACACCAGGACCTGCTTGCCGGTTTCGGCCGCCTGGCCGGGGCGGGCATTCCCGTCGCCGTCGCCGAACTGCACCGGCCGGCGCCGGGGCGGGGACTTGCGGGCACCGGTCTTGCCGTGGTCAATCCGCCCCCCGGTTTCGAGGCGGCGCAGGAGGCGGCGTCGGCGGAAATGGCCGATTTCCTGTTCAAGGGCGCGGGCCGCCATGGCGTGCGTCAGCTGACCGGCTCCTGAACCGGCGGCAAGACTGTTCTCGGATACAGGAAGCAATCGGAATCCGTTTGCCAACCGCCCCACCGGTCGGTCTAATTTCCCGAAAGCCCAATAAGAAACAAACCACCGAGGGAGGCAACGGACCCATGGTCATGTCCGCGCAACAAAACGATCGCTTGACGCGCGTGGGCCCCGGCACGCCCTGCGGCGAGATGCTCAGGCGTTACTGGTGGCCCATCGCGTTCACAGCCGAAGTGCAGAAGAAGCCTTTTCAGGCGCGACTGCTGGGCGAGGATCTCGTTCTCTTCCGTGACGGCAGCGGGAAGGTCGGCCTGATGGAGCGGGCCTGCCCGCACCGCGGCGCCGGGCTCGAACTCGGCCGGGTCGAAGCCGACGGCATCCGTTGCTGTTATCACGGCTGGAAATTCGACCGCGCCGGGCGATGCCTGGAGATGCCGGCCGAGCCAGCCGGCACGCCGCTCATCGACGAGGTGCGCCAGCGCGCCTATGTGACGGAAGAAGCGGCCGGAATCATCTTCGCCTATATGGGGCCGCAGCCCGTGCCGCTGTTTCCGCGCTTCGATCTGCTCGTGCGCGACGACATGAACCGCGAGGTCTATGCCAAGAACGATTTCTGCAACTGGCTGCAGCGCGCGGAGAATGGCCATGATCCGGCGCACCTCGGCGTTCTGCACGCGCCGGGCTATCCGCAACTCGCCTTCAAGCGGCCGAACGTCAGTCGTGAACGCACATGGTACGGCTTTCGCACCCAGTCGCAGTTTCCGGGCGGCGCGATCAACGTGAGCCACCAGATTTTCCCGTCCAACACCCGGCGGACAGGATCGCGCCGCGGCGAAGCGCCGCGTCATTACTTTCATTATCGCGTGCCGGTCGACGATACCCTGACCACGACCTTCTACATTCGCGCCGAAATCCTGCCTGACGGACAGAAGGGCGAGACCGCGTTCAAGGGACGGGAAGCCGCGGTGCGCGGCGTCTATGGCCACGTCGACGACGGATGGTGGGGTATCCCGTCGCGCGAGCAGGACAGGGCGGCGCAGGAAAGTCAGGGCATCATTTTCGACCGCACTAGGGAAACGCTCGGCACAAGCGACGAGAACATCGTCGTTTTCCGCCGCCTGGTCGAGGAGCAGATCGAAGCGGTCGCGGCGGGCGGCGACCCCATCGGCGTGCTGCGCGCGGCGCCGAACGAAGACCCGATCCGCTTCGATGCCACCAAGAATTTTGCCGACGGGGTCATGCAGGCCCCCGACATGATCGGCGCGTGAGCCGGCGCGTCGACATCTTCGGTCTTGTGTTCTTCCTTGCCGTTGGCGCAGGCGTGCTCGCGGCGGGCGGGAGCCTGACGGCGACGAGCGTCGGCACCTGGTATCAGGGCCTCGTCAAGCCCGCCTTCAATCCGCCCGATCGCGTTTTTGCGCCGGTGTGGACCGTCCTGTTCGTGCTGATGTCGATCGCCGCCTGGCGCGTCTGGCGCCAGGGCGGATGGTCGGCCTGCCGCCCGGAGATGGCGCTTTATTTCCTGCAGCTTGCCCTGAACCTCGGATGGTCGGCCATTTTCTTCGGCGCGCGCCGGATCGACTGGGCGCTGGTCGAGATCGTGGCGCTGTTCATCGCCATCCTGTGGACCGGCTCGGCCTTCCATGCGCGCGATCGCCTGTCGGGGTGGCTGTTCGTCCCGTATGCGGCCTGGGTGGCGTTCGCCTTGCTGCTCAATGCCAGTATCTGGCTTCTCAACTGAAATCCCGTTCAGCGGTGTCTGCGCGGGGTCCGGTCACGGCGCCGCGGCAAAGACCAGCAGCAGGCCGCCCATCACCGCCAGATTGTTGAAGAAGTAGTTCTGGTGGATGCGGCGCGTCGCCGGATCCTTCATCGTCCAGAAGTGGTGGTAGAGCAGGTTGGCGAGAACGGTGAAGACGATCAGCAGGATGGCGCCGAGATCGGCGTGCCATCCGGCCAGCACCAGAAGCCCGCCGCCGAACTGGAAGGCGAAGCCGGCGGCGAGGAACGGGCCGGGAAAGGGGATGCCGTAGTTGCGGAACCTTTCGACGTGGCGGGGGATGATCCTGAGGTTCCGCAAGCCGATATAGAGGAAAAATACCGCGATCAGGATATGGCCGAGGATGACGACGGCGCCGTGACCGGTGTGCATGGCCTGGGAACTCCTTTTTCGCCGGGTTCGATTGCAGAAAGCATTTTGCTCAATCGGGCTTTTGTCCGATAGTGCTTCATCGATTTTCCGCCCGGCCGTCGGCCGGGCGTTTCATGCCGGCCCGCCCGAAATCGACGCCGGTTTCCGGGCGACGACGAAAAGGGAGGTTACCAATGGCCATCATCACCCGCACCGAACCGACTCTCGGTCCCGATCATGTCGGTCTCGTCCTGTTCGATACGCTCAACGGCTATCTCCATCCGGACAACCCGAAAAAGCGCGCCTTCCTCAAGGAACACAACATTCTCGCCAACATGAAGAAGCTGCTCGGCGGCGCGCGCAAGGCGGGCCTCACGACCTTCTATCCGATGGGCGCACATGCGGCCGACGCCTCCGATACGGTGGCGCGGCTCACCGATACCGACATGGACCTCAACCCGGGCGGGATGAAGCGCAAGACCATCGCGCCGCGCTTTCACAAGGGCTCCAGGACCAGCGAGGTCGCGCCCGAAGTAAAGCCCACCAAGGGCGACGTCATGGTGCCCAAGCACCGCTGGAACGCCTTCTTCGGCACCGATCTCGAATTCCACCTGCGCATGCGCAACCTCGATACCATCGTGCTGGCCGGCGGCTCGACCGACGTCGGCATCGCCGCAACGGCGTTCGCCGCGCGCGACCTCGATCTCGGCCTCGTCATCGTGCGCGACTGCTGCTATTCGATGCGCGGCAACAACAACGACTTCTTCATGGATCGCGTCTTCCCGCGCATGGGCCGCGTGATGAACGTTGCCGACGTGGTGAAGCTGATGGCGGCGGGGGCGAAGAAGGCGAAAAGTCGCCGCTGATCTGCGGGAGCCTGATAACCAGGACCCCGATAATCAGGACCCCGATAATCAGGATAAGGGCGCGCAATGCTCGGCATCATCTTCGGTGTCCTCGCCGCGGCGAGTTTCGGCTTCAACAACGCGAGCGCCCGGCGCGGCGTGTTGTCGGGCGGCGCGATCCAGGGGTTGCTCATCTCGATGCCGATCGGCGTCGCGATGTTCGCGCTTCTGGCCACCGCCTTCGGCCAGTGGCCGGTGCTCGGCCGCATCCCGCCGATGGAGCTGTTCTACCTGGCGATGGGCGGCTTCATGCACTTCGTCTGGGGCCGCTATTTCAACATCAAGTCCCTGGCCGCGGTCGGCTCGAACATCGCCGGTCCTGTGCAGCAGGCGCAGCTCCTGATCTCGCTCGGCCTCGCCATCTGGCTGCTCAATGAGACGCTCTCGGCCTTCAAGGTGTTCGGCATCGTCCTGATCGTTTCGGCGCCGGCCTATATCCTGCACTCCCGCGCCAAGGCCGCCGCCGCCGCGCTCCGCGCGGCCATCCTTAAAGAGGGCGGCTCTGCCGCCGCGCCCCGCGGCGCGGCCATCCTTAAAGAGGGCGCCGCCGCCGCTGCCAAGCCCGGCTTCACGCCGCGCCTGGCGGAAGGCTATCTGTTCGCCCTGCTTTCGGCGGTCGGCTTCGGCACCAGTCCGGTGCTGGTCAAGGCCGGGCTCGCCAGCACCGGGGCCGGGGGGAGCCTGGTGGGCGGTTTCGTCTCCTGCATCGCGGCGACGCTCGTGACGTTCCTCCTGCTCGCCATTCCGGCGCAGCTCGCCGAAGCGCGGGCGATGAACCGCGAATCGGCCAAGTGGTTCACCTATTCGGGCGTCGGCGTGTCGTTTTCCCACCTGTTCCGTTATCTGGCGCTGGGGCTTGCGCCGGTGACCGTGGTGCAGCCGTTGCAGAGCATGTCCCTGCTGTTCCGCATGATCTTCGGATATTTCATCAACCGCGACCATGAAGCCTTCGATCGCTACGTGATCGTCGGCATTCTCCTGTCGTTCCTCGGTGCCTTGTCGCTGTCGCTGTCCGACGATTCGATCCTGCGGCTTCTGAACCTGCCGCCGTGGTTTGCCGACCTCGCCGCCTGGCGCTGGCCGTGATCAGGTAAGCGGCGCGTCGGGCGCCTTTCGTCGGGATCACCGGAAACAGATGTGGCGCGGATACGGTCGAAGGCCACCTGCCGGCCTGCATAGACCGTGGCCCTTATGAACCTGCGTCGATAACCTTTAGGGCATATTGCGCCGTCGCGACGCTATATCTTGTTATGCGGACTCTGCTTCCAATCTCGGCGGGCAGCGAGTCGGTCCGGACAGTGGAGGAGTGAATCTGGAAAATGTCTTGAATTTTCCGGTCATTGGAACATGATCCTGTTCATGACGGTTTCTGAGCCGGCTTCAGAGTTTGCATCGCCCCGCGTGGTCGACCCGCTTCGC
>CAXRES010000221.1:0-15099 GCA_964229575.1 Alphaproteobacteria bacterium | reverse complement strand
CTTCGGCCATCGTCGCCGGATACAGCCCGGTCAACGGCGAAGCCGACGTGACGGCGCTGCTCGCCGCCCTTTCTCGACGCGGCCACCGGCTGTGCCTGCCCGTGGTGGCCGGCCGCGACGCGCCGCTGGTCTTTCGCGCGTTTGCGCCGGGCGATGCGCTCATCCCCGGCGTCTGGAACATCCCCGAACCGGCGGCCGCGCGCGAAGCGCTTCGCCCCGACGTCGTGCTGCTGCCGCTGCTCGCGTTCGACGCGGCCGGCCGCAGGCTCGGCTACGGCGGGGGGTATTACGACCGCACGCTTGCGCTGCTGCGTGGCGCGGATGGCGTGTTTGCCGTCGGCATCGCCTATTCGGCCCAGAAGGTGGACAGGATTCCCGATGGCGACCATGATCAGCGCCTCGATGCGGTGCTGACGGAAACCGGCGTGGTGCGTTTCGCCGACAGGGAGCGGGAATGAAGATATTGTTCTGCGGCGACATCGTCGGTCGCGCCGGGCGCCAGGCGGTGGCGCGTCACCTGCCGGGTCTCAGGCGCGATCTCGGCCTCGATCTCGTGGTCGGCAACGGCGAGAACGCCGCGGCCGGCTTCGGCATCACCGCCAAGGTGGCCGACGAACTGCACGAGGCCGGCATCGACATCATCACCACCGGCAATCATGCTTTCGATCAGCGCGAGATCATCCCCTACATGGAAAAGGACCAGCGCATCCTGCGTCCGGCCAATTATCCGCCGGGCACGCCCGGGCGCGGCGCGGCGCTGGTCACCACCCGGGGCGGGGCCGAGGTGCTGGTCGTCCAGGTCATGACGCGGCTGTTCATGGAGGCGCTCGACGATCCGTTCCGCGTCATCGAGGACACGATCGCCGCGCACGAGCTTGGCCGCACGGTGGACGCCATCGTCGTCGACGTGCATGGCGAGGCGACGAGCGAAAAGATGGCGCTCGGTCACATTCTCGACGGCCGCGCCTCGCTGGTGGTGGGCAGCCATTCGCACGTGCCGACGGCGGACGCACAGGTCTTTCCCGGCGGCACCGCCTACCAGACCGATGCCGGCATGTGCGGCGACTACGATTCGGTGATCGGCATGCAGAAGGACGAGGCCATCGCCCGCTTCGTCACGCGCATGCGCCGCGAAAGGCTCGAACCGGCCGAGGGCGAGGGCACGCTCTGCGCCGTCTATTGCGAGACCGACGAGCGCACCGGCCTTGCCAAACGCGTCTGCCCCGTGCGCCAGGGCGGCAGGCTCGCCCCGGCGCTTCCCTGACGTCCCGCATCGGAGCGGCATGAAACGAAGAGGCGGCGCCTCTGGGGGGACGCCGCCTCTCGGTGGCTCCCGGCGGGCGCTCTGGGGAAACGCCCGCCGGGATCGGAATCCGTTCGATGTTCTGGGGTTACATCGCGCGGACCTGACGCAGGAAGTGGTCGACGGCGCCCGACAGTCCTTCCGACTGGCGCGAAAGCTCGCTCGCGGCTTCCAGCACCTGCTGGGCCGAGGTGCCGGTTTCGGAAGCGGCCTGGGTGACGCCGGAAATGTTGGATGACACTTCGCGCGTTCCGGCGGCGGCCTCCTGAACGTTGCGGGCGATCTCCTGGGTCGCCGCCCCCTGCTCCTCGACGGCGGCCGAGACGGCGCCCGAGATTTCGTTGATCTCGCTGATCACCTGGGTGATCTCCTCGATCGCCGAGACCGCGTTGGTGGTGGCCGACTGGACGGCGGCGATCTGCGAGGCGATTTCGTCGGTGGCCTGCGCCGTCTGGTTGGCGAGGCTTTTGACTTCCGAGGCGACCACGGCGAAGCCCTTGCCGGCATCGCCCGCGCGCGCCGCCTCGATGGTGGCATTCAGCGCGAGCAGGTTGGTCTGCGCCGCGATGTCGGAGATGAGCTTGACCACCTCGTCGATCTTCTGCGCCGCCGTCGCCAGTTCCTGAATCTGGGCGTTGGTGCCGTTGGCCTTTTCGACGGCCGAACGCGCGATCCTGGTACTCTGGGTCACCTGGTTGGAAATCTCGGAGACCGAGGCGGAAAGTTCCTCCGCGGCGCTTGCCACGGTCTGGACGTTGTTCGTCGCCTGTTCGGACGCGGCGGCGACGACGGTCGACTGGCGGTTAGTTTCCTCGGCAGTGGCGCTCATCGCCTGGGCGGTGGCCTGCATTTCGGTCGAGGCGGCGGAAACCGTATCGACCACGCCCTTGACGTTGGTTTCGAAATCGTCGGCGAGCTTGACCTGGCCCGTGATCACCGACCAGCTCACCATCGGGCCGATGTAGGAGCCGTTCTTGTCGCGGATCGCCGAAACCTTGAGCGAGAGCGTCTCCTCGCCGAGCTTGATGCGCGCGTTATGGGGCAGGTTGTCCGGATTGGCCAGCAGCTTGCGCTGGTGTTCGGGATGCTTGTGGAAGATGTCGATGCACTGGCCATTGATCTCGGCCGCCTTGCAGGGCAGCAGGTGTTCGATCTTCCTGAGCGTCTCCAGGCTCGTCTTGTTGACATAATTGATGCGGAAATCCTTCGGGTCGGCGGCCATGATGTTGATCGGCATCTCGTCCATCATGGTCATCAGGCGCGCGGTTTCGGCATCGGCCCTGACCTTTTCGGTGACCACCGACCAGCTCACCATCGGACCGCTGTAATTGCCCTTGGCGTCGGTGATGGCCGAGACGTTGAGATCGAGGTACTCGTCGCCCAGGCGGATCACCGCGTGATGCGGCAGGTTCTTCGGATTGGCGAGCAGCTTGCGCTGGTGCGCCGGGTTCTTGTGGAAGATATCGATGCACTGTCCAAGCATTTCATCGGCCTTGCACGGCAGAAGGCGCTCGATGGACTTGAGGGTTTCCAGGCTCGTCTTGTTGACATAGTTGATCCGGAAATCCTCGGGGTCGGCCATCATCACGTTGATCGGCATCTGATCGACCATCCGGGAGAGCCGGAGATTCTGCCCGATGGTCTCGCGGATGTTTCCGAGCGCGCGCCACAGGGCGCCGATCTCGTCGCGCTCGCCGGTCGGGATGGCGACGTCGGCATCGCCCGCGGCGAGCCGTTCCGCCGCGTCGACGGCGCGTCCGATGCGGCGGGCGAACATCCAGCCGATCAGGGCGCCGGCGATGATGCTGATGGCGGCGGTGGCCAGCAGTTCATAGAAGGTTTCGGTGATCAGGGTTTCGTTGCCTGCCGCGTTGATGCGCACCAGCATGTAGCTGATCGCCATCGGGGTTACGGCGAACACCGCGAGCAGGGCGGAAAACCTGGCTTTCAGGCCGAACAGGGCGCGGCCGAGAACGGAGGAGGCGGGACGGCGGCCGCGGCTCGGCTGGACAAGGGCGGCGGTCGGCTGGGCGAAGGCGGTGGCTTGCGACATGGTTCGGTTCCTCTGGCGACCTCCCGGCGCTGTGACCTGAGCCGGGAGGAAAATATCTAGTTGAAGTAAGCTACATGATTACATCTAGGCACTTTTCGTAAAAATATCGTTAACCAGTTTGTCGAATCGGCGGGGGAGGGTTATCGGCGCAGCGTCCGAATTCGGCCATATTGGCTTGATAGCCAAGGCAGTTCTGGTGTTAAACACCACAAGATGTGGTAAAAGATTCCATCCAACCCTCAGAACCTAGACAAGACTTCCGATGGCCGGGCATTCCCAATTCAAGAACATCATGCATCGCAAGGGCGCGCAGGATGCCAAGCGCGCCAAGATTTTCACCAAGATCGGCAGGGAACTGACGGTGGCCGCCAAATCGGGCGCCGATCCGGAGTTCAACCCGGCGCTGCGCGCCGCGGTCCTGCTGGCCAGGGCCAACAACATGCCCAAGGACAACATCGAGCGCGCGATCAAGCGCGGCGCGGGCGGCGACGACGGCGCCAACTACCAGGAAATCTCCTACGAAGGCTACGGGCCGGGCGGCGTCGCGGTGATCGTCGATGCGCTGACCGACAACCGCAACCGCACCGCCTCCGAAGTGCGTTCGATCTTTTCCAAGCACGGCGGCAATCTCGGCGAATCCGGTTCGGTCGCCTTCCAGTTCAAGCGTTGCGGCGTGATTTCCTACCCCGCCGCCGCGGCGAAGGACGATGCCATGTTTGAAGCGGCGCTCGAAGCCGGCGCGGAGGACGTCGCCTCCGGCAGGGACGGCCACGAGATCACCACGGCGCCCGAGGATTTCGCCCGCGTGCTCGACGGCCTCAAGGACCGGTTCGGCGAACCGTCGAGCGCCAGTCTCGGCTGGAAGCCCAGCGTGTCGGTCGGCGTCGATGAAGAGAAGGCGCGAACCCTGATGAGTCTGATCGAAGCGCTGGAAGACAACGACGACGTTCGTTCCGTTTCGACCAATCTTGAAATCAGCGACGCCGTCATGGAGAAGCTCGGTGCCTGATACGCGCGTTCGACCGCCCGCGCCGCCCGGATACGGGGAGCGCACACAGTCATGAGGCTCATCGGCCTCGATCCCGGCTTGCGCGTCACCGGCTGGGGCGTGATCGAGGCGGCCGACGGGCGGTTGCGCCATGTGGCCAACGGAACGGTGCGTACCCGATCGGGCGAGCCCATCGGCCTCCGGCTCATGGCGCTTTACGACGGACTGCGCGAGGTGATCGCGCGCCATCGCCCGGAAGCGGCCGCGGTCGAGGAAACCTTCGTCAATCGCAATCCGCAGAGCGCGCTGCGCCTTGGCCTCGCCCGCGGCGTCGTGCTGCTTGTCCCGGCCCAGGCCGGGCTCGATGTCGCCGAATATGCCGCCAATCAGGTCAAGAAGTCGGTGGTCGGCGCGGGTCACGCCGCCAAGGAGCAGGTGGCGATGATGGTGGCGACGCTGCTGCCGCAGGCGCGGCCCGAAAGCGCCGACGCGGCCGACGCCCTCGCGGTCGCCATCTGCCACGCCCCTTTCAGCCAGAGCCGCGCGCGCATCGCGGCGGCCATGACGCCGCCGCGTATCGCGACGGGGGGAAAGCCCCGATGATCGCCTCGCTGCGCGGCCTCGTGGAACAGGTGGGTGAAGACAGCGCCGTCATCGACGTCGGCGGCGTGGGCTATCTCGTGTTCTGTTCGTCACGCACGCTGGCCGCGCTGCCGCGCCCGGGCGAGGCGGCCAGTTTGCGGATCGAGACCCATGTGCGCGAGGACCACATCCATCTTTACGGCTTCGCCACCGAATCGGAGCGCGCCTGGTTCCGCCTGCTGTGTACCGTGCAGGGTGTGGGCGCGCGTATCGCGCTTGCGATCCTGAGCGTTCTGGCGCCCGCCGAGATCGCCCATGCCATCGCCGCCCAGGACCGCGCCGCCATCGGGCGGGCCAACGGCGTCGGGCCGAAGCTCGCGGGCCGCGTGGTGACGGAACTCAAGGACAAGGTCGGCGATATCGCGCTCGGCCCCGAGGCGCGGCTTGCCGCCGTGGGCAAGGGCAAGGGGGGCAAGGGGGCCGAGGACGCGGGCGAGGACCGGATCGTTTCCGACGCGGTTTCGGCGCTGGTCAATCTCGGTTACGGGCGCACCGAAGCCTACGGCGCCGTCATCGAGTCGTTGCGCGAACTGGGCGAGGGCGCCCGCGTCGAGACGCTGATCCGCGCCGGGCTCGCGCGCCTCGGCCAGGCGGCCTAAGGGCAGGGCGGAAATGGCGGCGCGCAAGACCGGCCCCGATCCCCGTATCGTCGAAGATGATGCGACGCGGCTGACCGACGCTTCGCGCCCGGCGGAGGCCGAAGACCAGCTGCGCCCCGAACGCCTCGCCGATTTCACCGGCCAGGCGCGCATCTGCGAAAACCTTGCCGTATTCATCGCCGCCGCCCGCCAGCGCGAAGAGGCGCTCGACCACGTCCTCTTGTCGGGCCCGCCCGGGCTGGGCAAGACGACCCTTGCGCGCATCGTCGCGCGCGAACTCGGCGTCGGGTTCCACGCCACCTCTGGCCCGGTGATCGCGCGGGCGGGGGATCTCGCGGCGCTTCTCACCAACCTGCAGCCGCGCGACGTGCTGTTCATCGACGAGATCCATCGCCTGCAGCCGGCGATCGAGGAAATCCTCTATCCGGCGATGGAGGATTTCGAACTCGATCTCATCATCGGCGAAGGGCCCGCCGCCCGAAGCGTGCGAATCGAGTTGCAGCCCTTCACCCTGATCGGGGCCACGACGCGAACGGGCCTCCTGACCACGCCCTTGCGCGACCGGTTCGGCATTCCGCTGCGCCTCGATTTCTACGATGTGGCGGAGCTGGAAAAGATCGTCGTGCGCGGCGCCGGCATCCTCGGTTTCGGTCTTGCGGCCGACGGCGCGCGCGAGATCGCCAGGCGCGCCCGCGGCACGCCGCGCGTGGCCGGGCGGCTGCTCCGCCGCGTGCGGGACTTCGCCGCGGTGGCGGGCGCCGGCGCGGTCGATGCGAAGATCGCCGATGCCGCGCTCAACCGGCTCGAGGTCGACGGGCGCGGGCTCGATTCGATGGACCGGCGCTATCTCGGCGCCATGGCCGAGCATTACGGCGGCGGGCCGGTCGGCGTCGAGACGCTCGCCGCGGCGCTGTCCGAACAGCGCGACGCGCTGGAGGAAGTGATAGAGCCCTATCTTCTTCAGCAGGGGCTGTTGCAGCGCACCCCGCGCGGGCGGGTGCTGACCGAAGCCGCGTGGATGCATCTCGGCCTCAAGGCGCCGGCCGCCGCGCTTGGCGCGGCATCAAAAGATGGCGGCTCCGCCGCATTAAAAGATAGCGGCTCCGCCGCCGCGCGCCAATTGCCGCTGATGGGCGAAGACAACGGGGAGGCGCCATGACCGCGCCCGGTCGCACCGCGCCGGACATCGGCGCCCGCGAGCACGTCCTGCCGGTCACCGTCTACTGGGAGGACACCGATGCGGGCGGCATCGTCTATTACGCCAACTACCTGCGCTACGCCGAGCGCGGGCGGAGCGAGCTTCTGCGCGCCATCGGCGTCGTGCAGCGCGAACTGGCGGCCGAATCCGGCATCGTCTTCGCCGTCCGGCGGGTCGAGGCCGATTACATGGCGCCCGCCCGCCTCGAAGACAGCCTTGAAATTGCCACACGTGTCGTCGCACTTGGTGCCGCGAGCGTCGACATGGAGCAGACTGTCCGCCGCGGGACCGACGATCTTGTCCACATGAAAGTCAAAATTGCGTGCGTCAATGCAAAAGGCCGGGCCACCCGTCTGCCGGCGCCTGTCGCACGCGCCTTCGCCGATTTCGTCGATGGTCGCAAGTGATTCACAGCCGTAGAAACAAGAGGTTGCAAGGAAATGGAACCAGCCGCGATTGAAGCCGTATCCCTGGGCGGTCAGGCAGCCGTAAGCATGTCGGTGTGGCACCTGTTCGTGCGCGCGGACCTCGTCGTCAAGCTCGTGATGATCATGCTGCTCGCGGCCTCGTTCTGGTCGTGGGCGATCATCTTCGAGAAGTTCCGGCGCATCCGGCGCATCGAGGCCGACGCCGAACACTTCGAGGACGCCTTCTGGGCGGGCGGTTCGCTCGATCAGCTCTACGAGCGCATCGGCGGTCGACCGAGCGACCCCATGGAAAGCCTGTTCGCCGCCGCCATGCGCGAATGGCGCCGGTCCACGGAGAAGGGCCTGCTCGGCACCGAGGCGGCGCGCGAATCCCTGCAAAGCCGTATCGAGCGCGTGATGACGACGACCATGGCGCGCGAAACGGAACGTCTCGAACGACACATGATCTTCCTCGCCTCGGTCGGTTCCACGGCGCCCTTCGTCGGCCTGTTCGGCACGGTGTGGGGCATCATGAATTCGTTCCAGGCGATCGCCGTCAGCAAGAACACCTCGCTTGCCGTGGTGGCGCCCGGCATCGCCGAGGCGCTGTTCGCCACCGCGCTCGGCCTCGTCGCGGCGATCCCGGCGGTGCTGGCCTACAACAAGTTCTCCACCGACCTCGGCCGCTATGCCGGACGGATGGAGGGCTTCATCAACGACTTCACCGCGATCCTCTCCCGCCAGTTGCAGGAGAAGGCGTAGATGGCCGGCGGACTCGCAAGCCCCGTTTCGCGCCGGCGCGGCTCGCGCGTGGTGCGCCGCATGCCGATGAGCGACATCAACGTGACGCCGATGGTCGACGTCATGCTGGTGCTGCTCATCATCTTCATGGTGACCGCGCCGCTGCTCACCGTCGGCGTGCCGGTCGATCTGCCCAAGACCGAGGCCAGCGTGATCACCGGCCAGGACGAGCCGCTGGTCATCACCATCAACCGCGAAGGCAAGGTCTTCCTGCAGGAAACGGAATTGCAGATGGATACGCTGGTGCCGCGGCTCAAGGCGATTACCCAGAACAAGCCCGAAACGCGCATCTTCGTGCGCGGCGACAAGGCCGCCGTCTACGGGCGGATCGTCGAGGTCATGGGCACCGTGAGCGCCGCGGGTTTCACCCGTGTCGCGCTGATCGCCGAACTGCCCCAGGGCGCGGGCGGCGCCAAGACTCCGAAGGGGAGATGATCCTTTGGAGCTGATCCCGTGATGCGTCGCGAGCTTGCCTGGTCGGCCGCGCTCCACCTGCTGGTGGTGCTGCTCGCCATTCTCGGCCTGCCGCGGCTGTGGGACACCAAGCGTCTGACCGATACGCCGATGATCGTCGAAATGGTGCCGATCGACCAGCAGACGACGTCGAAGGAAATGCCCAAGCCCGCGAGCAAGGAGAAGCCGGTCAAGAAGACGCCGCCGCCGCCCAAGGAGCGCCCCAAGACCGCCGACATTCCGCCGCCGCCGGAACCGCCCAAGGCGGTCGAGAAGCCGGCGCCCGACGCCGAGAAATTGCCGGTGCTGAAGAAAGAAGTGCCGAAAAAGACGCCGAAGAAGGAAAAGAAGCCGGAGACCGCCCAGCCGACTCCTCCCAAGACCATCGCCGAGGCGCGGCCCAAGCGCCGCCCCGTGCAGCCGAAGGAGGATTTCCTTCAGTCGGTGCTGCGCGACGTGGCGCCCGACGAGCGCGGCGAGAAGCCCAAGGACAAGACGGAAAAGGAACCGGAACAGGCCTCGAAGAAGGTGTCGCAGAACCAGGCGCCGCTCGATGCCGTCGCCACGATGTCGGAGATCGACGCCATCCGGCACAAGATAGAACAGTGCTGGAACATCCCCGCCGGCGCGCGTGACGCGGAAAAGCTGGTGGTTTCCATCCGCATCTGGGTCAACCAGGACGGCACCGTGCGCGACGCGCGCATTCTCGACCAGGGCCGCATGAGCGAGCCGTTCTTCCGCACCGCCGCCGAAAGCGCGTTGCGCGCCGTGCTCAATCCTCGTTGCAGCCCCTTGCCGATTCCGCCTAAAAAGTATGACCAGTTCAAGGAAATGGTTCTCGACTTCAACCCGAGAGAAGCGGCCGGGACATAATTCCGCCACAGAACGGCGGACAATCGATCAAAGGGCGCCCGAAGGGGCCGCCGAAGGGCGACAAGCGGGCGTCCGGCAGGAAAAACGCGGAGACATGATGAAGCTCGAACCCGGAATCCAGACGGCGGCAAACGGCCGCAGGACCGCACCCTTGCGCGGGCTGGTCGCCCTTGCGGCCATCGCCCTCCTTTTCCTGGGTTTTGCCGGATCGGCGCAGGCGGAACTGCGCATCGACATCACCCGCGGCAAGGTCGAGCCGATGCCGATCGCCATCACCGATTTCCTCGGCAAGAACGACAGCGAGAACGAGATCGGCCGCAAGGTCACCGAAGTCATCAGCCGCGATCTCCAGTCCTCCGGCCTGTTTCGCCCCATCGATTCGAAGGCCTTCATCCAGAAGCCCGAGGCGCTGCGCATCAACCCGCGCTTCGCCGACTGGCGCGTCATCAGCGCCCAGGCGCTGGTCGCCGGCGCCGCCTTCGTGCAGCCGGACGGACGCATGCGTTTCGAGTTCCGCCTGTGGGACGTCTTCGCCGAACAGCAGATGATGGGCGTCGGCTATTTCGCCCAGCCGCAGGACTGGCGGCGGGTCGCCCATATCATCGCCGACGCCATCTACAAGCGCATCACCGGCGAGGACGGCTATTTCGACACCCGCATCGTCTTCATTTCGGAGACGGGCCCCTACCAGCGCCGCATCAAGCGGCTGTCCATCATGGACCAGGACGGCCACAACGTCCGCTTCCTGACCGACGGTTCGCACCTCGTGCTGACCCCGCGCTTCTCGCCGACGTTGCAGGAGATCACCTATCTCTCCTATTACCGCAATACGCCGCGCGTCTATCTCCTCAACATCGAAACCGGCCAGCAGGAAGTGGTCGGCGACTTCCCGGGCATGACGTTCGCGCCGCGCTTCTCGCCGGACGGCAACCAGGTGATCATGTCCCAGGCGCTGGACGGCAACTCCGATATCTTCACGATGGATTTGCGCACCCGGCGCATCCGCCGGCTGACCAATCATCCGGCCATCGACACGGCGCCGTCGTTTTCGCCCGACGGCCGGCAGGTCACCTTCGAATCGGATCGCGGCGGCAGCCAGCAGATCTACGTGATGAACGCCGACGGCTCCAACGTCCGGCGCATTTCCTTCGGCAAGGGCCGCTACGGCACGCCGGTATGGTCGCCGCGCGGCGATCTGATCGCCTTCACCAAGCTGCGCCAGGGGCGGTTCTTCATCGGCGTCATGCGCACCGACGGCACCGGCGAACGCCTCTTGACCGAGAGTTTCCTGGTCGAAGGCCCGACCTGGGCGCCCAATGGGCGCGTCCTCATGTTCTTCCGCCAGACCCCGGCCGACGATCGGGGCCGCGGGCGGTCCTCCAAGCTCTATTCCATTGACATTACCGGGTATAACGAGCGGGAGGTGGTGACGCCCACCGATGCGTCCGACCCGGCGTGGTCGCCGCTCAGCCCCTGATCGGTCCACCGCGGCGGCGGGGCGGCGATCGAAAAGCTAAAAATCCAACAATTATTTTGCGCGCCCAGTTGTAAGCTAGCCGTTTGTGTTCTATATTGTTTTGCCGTTAACTATCGCTTTGACGCCTGTTTACTTGGCGTTAAGGGAATGGACCGAGATTACTGTCGGCTGCGAATGGTCGTAGCCCGCGTGATTTCCCGGCATCTTCCACTAAGGGGAATAAAAAAATGGCTCTGCGATTCGTAAGCGTCTTGGCCGCGCTTCTTCTTGTTGCCGCCTGCGAGACTTCGCCCTCCGGTACGGGCGGTGCTGGTGGCGCGGGTGGGGCAGGCGTAACTGCGCCGCGTCCCGGTACTGCCGAGGACTTCGTCGTCAACGTCGGGGACCGCGTGTTCTTCGACTTCGACAAATTCAATCTCAAGCCCGAGGCGCGCGACGTCCTGCAGCGCCAGGCGACCTGGCTGAAGAAGTATCCTTCGGTCACGATCACGGTGGAAGGCCACTGTGACGAGCGTGGCACCCGCGAGTACAACCTCGCGCTCGGTGAGCGCCGCGCCAACTCGGCGAAGAACTATCTCGTCGCGCTCGGCGTGAACCCGAACCGCGTCAAGACGATCTCCTACGGCAAGGAGCGTCCTGCGGTGACCGGTTCCAACGAAGCGGCGTGGGCGCAGAATCGTCGCGCCGTGACCGCGGTCAGCGGCGCCGGCAGCTGATAACTGCCTGCTTGCGAATCAGGGCGCCCGCCTGCCCTTTTCGGGATAGGCGGGCGCCTTATTTGCGCCTAGAATCCGACGCATGCTGACGTTCATGAAGGTCGTTTTTCGCCCCTCGTCCGGCTGCGCTGCGGCTGCGGCCCTCGCCGCGGTCTTGTGCGCGGCTCTTGCGCTCGGTCCCGCCCCCGCGGCGGCGCAGACCAGCGCCAACCCCGAAATCCAGTCGCTGCTCAACCGCGTCGAACGGCTGCAGCGCGACATGAACACGCTCGAACGCCAGGTCTACCGCGGCGCCGCAGCGCCGTCCTCGGACGGCAATGCATCGGCCGCCGTGGGCGCCGCGGCCGAGCCCAACCTCGCCGCCGCCATGCAGGTCCGCCTCGACGAGATCGAGACCCAGATGCGCGCCTTCACCGGCCGGCTCGAGGAAACCAACCACGCCATCTCCGAACTGACCAAGAAGCTCGAAACCCTCTCCTCGGACATCGAGGTGCGCTTCCGCACCGGTGCCCCCGGGGCTGCCACCGGCGCCGGCGTGTCCGGCGAACAGGGCGGCACGTCTGTCCCGCCGAAGGCCGCTGCCGCGCCGACCAAGGGCGGCGTACTCGGCACCATTCCGCTCGGCGATGTGGAAAATCCTGATAAGACGGCAAGGGCAGGCGCGGAACAGGCCGCCGCCGCGCTGCCCAAGGGCTCAGCCCAGGACCAGTACCGCTTTGCCACCTCGTTCCTCGCCAAGTCGGACTGGGCGGGGGCGGAACGCGCTCTCAGGGCGTTCCTCGACGCCCATCCGAAGGGCGAGTTGTCGGGCAATGCCCAGTACTGGCTCGGCGAAAGCTATTATGTGCGCGGCGACTACAACAATGCCGCCCTTGCCTTCGCCAAGGGCTACAAGGACTTCCCCAAGAGCGCGAAGGGGCCCGACAACCTTCTCAAGCTCGGCCTGTCGCTCGGCAGCCTGAAGAAGACCCAGAGCGCCTGCGCCACCTTCGATCGCATGGGCAAGGACTTCCCCAATGCATCGAACGCCATCAAGTCGCGTGTCGCCGCCGAGCGCAAGAAGTTGCGCTGCAAGTAAGCGGTCCTCACCATGACCAGGACGACCGGCTCGCCGTGCGCCAAACGCGCCGGGGCGTTATCGCGCGCAGTCGCGCAAGATCCTTCTCCGGTGCGCGCAGTCGCGCACGATCCTTCTCTGGCGCGTGCGTTCGCGCACGCGATGGCCGCGTTCGCGCCGTTCGAAGCGCGCCCGCACCTGGCGCTCGCCGTTTCGGGCGGCGCCGACAGCATGGCGCTCGCGCTTCTTGCCGACGACTGGGCGCGCGCGCGCGGCGGGCGCGTCACGGCGCTCACGGTTGATCACGGCCTGCGCGTCGAATCCGCGCATGAAGCGCGGCAAGCGGGCCGCTCGCTTGCCGCGCGCGGCATCGCCCATCGCGTGCTGCGCTGGGAGGAAGGCAGCCGCGCTCATGGGCCCGGCCTGCAGGCGCGCGCCCGGACGGCGCGCTACCGGCTTCTTTCGAACTGGTGTGCAGGACACGGCGTGCTGCACCTTCTGCTTGCTCATCAGCAGGGCGACCAGGCTGAAACGTTTCTGCTGCGCCTCGGGCGGGAGAGCGGCCTTGCCGGTTTGGCCGCGATGGCCGCCTTGCGCGAGGGCGAGGAGTTTCGCCTCCTGCGGCCCTTGCTCGGCCTGCCGCGCGCTCGCCTCGAAGCGTTTTTGCGAGCCGCCGGCCAGGACTGGGTCCGCGATCCGTCGAACGAGAACACGGCCTTCGCGCGCGTCCGCCTGCGGGGCTTGTTGCCCGAACTCGCGGGCGAAGGCCTGGCGGCGGGCGATATCGCGGCGCTGGCCGCGCGGCTCGCGCATCTGCGCGCCGAGACCGACGACGCCATCGCGCGACGGCTGGCGCGCGCCGCTTTGCCCCACCCGGCGGGCTTCGTAACGCTCGATGCCGGGGCGCTTGCCGACGGCAGCGCCTGGGAGGGAGCGCGGGCGCTGGCCCGCGTCCTCGCCGCGGTCGGCGGCGCCATCTATCCGGCGCGCGAGAAGCGCCTTGCCCGGCTCTACGACGAGATCGCCGGCGGCCGCCTGGCCGGCCGCACGCTTGCCGGTTGCCGCATCGCCCGGCAGGGCGGGCGGGTCCTCGTGTGCCGCGAAGCCGCAGCCGTCGCCGCGGCCGTCGCCGCCCGCGCCGGGGTCAATCGCTGGGACGGCCGGGTGCGGTGGCGACTGCCGGCGGCGGCTGTGCCGGCCGGGGCGCGCATCGGCGCGCTCGGCGAGGGGGGGCTGGCCCAGTTGCGCGCCCGCGCCCCGCAAACGCTGGAAAGCCGGGCCGCGCAGGCAATTCCGGCCCTTGCCCGAACCACCCTGCCGGCGCTGTTCGGGTCGGCGGGGACGCTGCTCGCCGTGCCGCATCTCGCCTATAGACGGGTGAAACGGGGGACTGCTAGGGTTTTGCCCGGCAATTGCCGTATTCTGGCGGCACAATTCTTGGCTGGGCCCTTGGCCGGGGCGCGGTTTTTCGGGGCCGGCAGCGGCTTGTGAAAGGCCTGCCTGATCACTATTTATCGTAAATCCGTTAGGCGCTTGTTAGGCCGCCTCGGCTTAGCTGGTGCGGCCCGGTTTTCCAGGGAACGGGCGACATAAGACACGGGGCGCGACGAAAGGACGAGGCGTGAATCAGTTCGGGCGAAATATGGCGTTGTGGGTGATCATCGGCCTGTTGCTGATCGCCGTCTTCAACCTGTTCCAGTCGCCGGGCAACCGCGGCGGTCAGAGCCGGCTCGCCTTCTCCGAATTCCTCACCAACGTCGAACGCAACCAGGTCGCCGACGTCACCATCCAGGGCCAGAACATTTCCGGCCATTTTTCCGATGGCCGCAGCTTCAACACCTATGCGCCGAACGACCCCAACCTGGTCGATCGCCTGACCAAGCAGGGCGTGCGCATCAATGCGCTGCCGCCCGAGGAAAACACCCCCTCGCTGCTCGGCATCCTGTTGTCCTGGTTCCCCATGCTGCTGCTGATCGGCGTGTGGATCTTCTTCATGCGCCAGATGCAGGGCGGCAGCGGCAAGGCGATGGGCTTCGGCAAGTCGCGCGCCAAGCTGCTCACCGAAAAGGTCGGCCGCGTGACGTTCGAGGACGTCGCGGGTATCGAGGAAGCCAAGCAGGAACTGGAAGAGGTCGTCGAATTCCTGCGCGATCCGCAGAAGTTCCAGCGGCTGGGCGGCAAGATTCCGAAGGGCGTGCTGCTGGTCGGCCCGCCGGGCACCGGCAAGACGCTGCTGGCGCGCGCCATCGCGGGCGAGGCCAACGTGCCGTTCTTCACCATTTCCGGTTCCGACTCCGTCGAGATGTTCGTCGGCGTCGGCGCTTCGCGCGTGCGCGACAGGTTCGAACAGGGCAAGAAGAACGCGCCCTGCATCATCTTCATCGACGAAATCGACGCGGTCGGCCGCCATCGCGGCGCGGGGCTGGGCGGCGGCAACGACGAGCGCGAACAGACGCTCAACCAGCTTCTGGTCGAAATGGACGGCTTCGAGGCCAATGAAGGCGTCATCCTCATCGCCGCCACCAACCGTCC
>CAXRES010000220.1:0-4126 GCA_964229575.1 Alphaproteobacteria bacterium | reverse complement strand
CCGCGATCCGAGCGGGTGGTTCCACAGCCGGTATCGGCGAGCGCCCGCACCGCCTGCTCCACCAGCTCCTCCATGATCGCGGCCGTCGGCTGCTCGCGGGAAACCATGCCGACGCTCTGGCCGGCCATGAGCGAGCCGTTTTCGACGTCGCCGTCGATGACCGCGCGGCGCAGCGCGCCGGCCCAGAAATGCTCGATCTCGAGCTGGGCGGCCTTCTGGTCGAGCTTGCCCTCGCGGTACGCCTCGATCACCTCGCGCTGGCGTTCGAGGAAGCGGTCGGTCGCCTTGTTGGCAAGGGCGCGCACCGGGATCACCGGAAAGCGCGGGTCGAGCTGCACCGAGGGCATGGCGTCGCGGGCGTTGGCGCGGATGAACGCCTGCTTGAAATTGGGATGCGCGATGGATTCCCTGGCGCAGACGAAGCGCGTGCCCATCTGCACGCCGGACGCTCCCATCTCCAGATAGCTGATGATGGCTTCGCCGCGGCCGATGCCGCCGGCGACGAACACCGGCACTTCGCGCAGCTCCGGCAGGATTTCCTGGGCAAGCACCGAGGTCGAGACCGGGCCGATGTGCCCGCCCGCCTCGTTGCCCTCGATGATGACGGCGTCCACCCCCATGCGCACGAGGCGCCGGGCGAAGGACAGCGCCGGGGAAAAGCACAGTACGCGCACCCCGGCGTCCTTGAGCCCGGCGATGGTCGCTCCGCCCGGCAGGCCGCCCGCCAGCACGACATGGCCGACGCCCGCCTCGATGCAGACATCCGACAGCCGCGCGAGTTCCGGGTGCATGGTGATGAGATTGACGCCGAAGGGCTTGTCCGTGAGCGCGCGCGTCGCGGCGATTTCCTTCGCCAGCAGGTCGGGCGTCATGGAGCCGCAGGCGATGACGCCGAAGCCGCCGCCGTTGGAGATCGCGGCGACAAGGTTGTGTTCGGACACCCAGGACATGGCGCCGCCCATGATGGCGTATTCGACGCCGAGAAAGTCCCTGCCCCGTTGCCAGAGCTGGTTCAGTCTCGCTAGCGCCGCCGCCCGGTCCATGGATCTAGGCCGAATCGAGGCCGTACGCCGAGTGCAGAGCGCGCAGCGCGAGCTCGGTGTATTCCTCGGCGATGAGCACGGAAATCTTGATCTCCGAGGTGGAAATCACCTGGATGTTGATGCCTTTGGAGGCCATCGTCTCGAACATCGTCTTGGCGACGCCCGCATGACTGCGCATGCCGACGCCGATGACCGAAACCTTGACCACGTTCGAATCGGGGACCAGCGCGGCATAGCCCAGTTCGCCTTTGGCCGCCTCGACGACCTTGAGCGCCGCCTTGAGGTCGCCCTTGGCGACCGTGAAGGTCAGGTCGGTCGCCTTGCCGTCCTCCGACACGTTCTGCACGATCATGTCGACGTTGATTTCGGCATCCGACAAGGGACCGAAGATCTTGGCCGCGATGCCCGGCTTGTCCGGCACGCGCACCAGGGTGATCTTCGCCTCGTCGCGCGAATAGGCAATGCCGCTGACCAGTTCCTGTTCCACGATCTCATCCTCGTTGACGCAAAGAGTGCCCGGCTCGTTGTTGAAGCTGGAGAGGACCTGCAGGCGGACGTTGTACTTCATCGCCAGCTCGACCGAGCGCGTATGCAGGACCTTGGCGCCGAGCGACGCCATCTCGAGCATCTCTTCGTAGGTGATTTTATCCAGCTTGCGCGCCTTGGCAACGATGCGCGGATCGGAGGTATAGACCCCGTCCACATCGGTAAAGATGTCGCAGCGTTCGGCCTTCAGCGCGGCGGCGACGGCGACGGCGGAAGTGTCGGAGCCGCCGCGCCCCAGCGTGGACACGCGGTTGCCCGGCGCCAGGCCCTGGAAGCCGGCAAGGACCTGCACCTCGCCCGTGGCGAGGCCCTTGAGAAGCTCGTCGGTGGGGATATCGGTGATGCGCGCGCGGCCGTGCGACGCGTCGGTCAGGACCGGCACCTGCCAGCCGAGCCAGGAGCGCGCCGGTACGCCGATGGCATTGAGCGCGAGCGCCAGCAGCCCGCAGGTGACCTGTTCGCCCGACGACACCACGGTGTCGTATTCGCGCGGATCGTAGTCGGCATGGGCCTCGCGCACCCAGGCGACGAGCTGGTTGGTGACCCCGGCCATGGCGGAAACGACGACGGCGACCTGATGGCCCGCCCGCACGGTGGCGGCGACGCGCTCGGCAACGGCGCGAATGCGGTTGATGTCCGCGACCGATGTGCCGCCGAATTTCTGGACGATGAGGGCCATAAGCTGCTTTCCCGCGGTCTCCGGGGGGCGAAATATGGCGGAAATCCGCGGCTTGCCCCCGAAAAGGCGCCAATTCATACTCTGGAACCGTGGGTCAGGCAAGCCAAAGGCCCCCAACAGCGCGTAACATGTCCTTGATATGGCACCCTCTTCCGAAACACCCCGCGAAACGCCCGCAGGCCCGGCGGCGACCGGCACGGTCGATGCCGCCGAGATCGCCCGCTTCGAGGCGATGGCCGCCGAATGGTGGGACCCCGACGGCCGCTTCCGGCCGCTGCACCGTTTCAATCCCGAGCGGGTGCGTTATGTGCGCGACCTCGCCTGCAGGCGCTTCGCCCGCCGGACGGAGGACGACCGGCCGCTCGCCGGGCTCACGCTTCTCGATATCGGCACCGGCGGCGGCCTGATCGCCGAGCCGATGGCCCGCCTCGGCGCCCGGGTCACCGGCATCGACCCTTCCGAAAAGAATATCGGCATCGCGCGCGCCCACGCCGCGCGGATGACTCTTGCCATCGATTACCGCGCGACGACGGCCGAAGCGCTCGCCGCCGAGGGGGCGCGGTTCGACATCGTGCTGGCGATGGAAGTGATCGAGCATGTGGCCGACGTCGGCCTGTTCCTCGATGCCGTCGCGGCGCTGGTCAGGCCCGGCGGGTTCGCAGCACTTGCGACCCTCAACCGCACGCTGCGCGCTTACGCGCTCGCCATCGTCGGGGCGGAATACGTCATGCGCTGGCTGCCGGTCGGTACCCATGACTGGAACAGGTTCCTGACGCCCGGCGAACTGTCGTCGCTGCTCGTCGAACGCGGGCTCGTGCCGTCGGATACGACCGGAATGATCTACAATCCGATCAGCGGTCGCTGGCGGCTGGGCGCCGACACGGCGGTCAATTACCTGATTGCCGGCAACAAGGCGACCTAGCCGCGAAGACGCCTTGCGATTTCCCCATGCAGCGCTTCGCCCAGTTTTTCATTGTGGCCGAGCGCCTGCCACTGGGTCACTTCCAGCGTCCGGTCGATCAGCGCGATCAGGCGCTGAAAGCTGTTTTCGAGCTGGGCTTCCTCGATCTCGCTCAGGAAGTAGGTGACGGTGATCTTGCCGTCCTTCACTTCAGCCTGCGGCTGGTGCGCGGAATAGATCGACGGCGTGCAGGTGAGCAGATGCTCGTCGCCGGAGAACGGGATGACGATGCTGAGCGCCTTGTATCGGGTCGTGTCGTCGGCAGACACGTTGATCGAGGCGCGCTCTTCCGCCGTCAACTCGCGCTCGCCGGCAAAAAACGCGTCGTCGGAATGGAGCGCCGTATGCGCCACGCCGTAACGCCCGCGCAGCTCGCGCAACACCGCATCGGCGCCCTTCGATCCGAGCTGCTCGGCCGAAATCCCCGCAAGCTCATCGAGCGCCGCGGCGCGGCGCCGGGCGAGCCAGACTTCCAGTTCCGCGCCTGAAAACAGATAGGGACCGACCAGGTACATTCAGGCGTCGGTCTCCGGCAGCTTGGGCAGCGGCAGCACGGGCACGCCTTCCTCGACCAGGTCCCTGGCTTCGCCCAGCGTCGCTTCGCCGTAGATGCCGCGTTCCTCGGATTCGCCGTAGTGGATCCTGCGCGCCTCCTCGGCGAAACGCTCGCCCACGTCCTCGCAGGAGTCCTTGACCTTGGCGTGCAGTTCGACCACCGCCGCGCGGAAGGCCTGCGCCTTGGCGCTCGCCTCCGCCGCCTCGTCGATGGCGCGCGCGCGGCCCGTGGAGATGCGCGAGCCGGCAGGCACACGCGTCACCTCGGTCGCGCCACAGCTCGGGCAGGACACCTTGCGCGCACGACGCTGGGCGGCGAAGGCCCGTCCGTCCTTGAACCAG
>CAXRES010000219.1:0-5509 GCA_964229575.1 Alphaproteobacteria bacterium | reverse complement strand
CTTGGGCGCGCCGGATGGCGGTCGCGTGCTCGGCCTCCCGCCCCACGCCGTGCTGGTGATCCTGTTCTTCGCCATCGTCGGCTGCTGCGGCGCCATGGCCATGCCCATCGTGCACATCGCCAGCCATGCCTCCGATCTCGGCCATGACACGTCCCATGCGGCGCTTCTGTTGTCCGTCGCAAGGGGTTCGAGCTTCGCGAGCCGCCTGGGTCTCGGCTGGCTGTCCGACCGCAGCGGGGGCCTTCGCACCCTCATGCTGGGCTCGGCGGTGCAGGCCGTGGCCCTCGTGCTGTTCATGTCGACGACCGACCTCGCCGGCCTGTTCGCGGCGGCGCTGGTGTTCGGCTTCGGCTTCGGCGGCATTGTGCCGGCCTATGCCGTCGTCATCCGCGAGCTGTTCCCCTTGCGCGGCATCGGCTGGCGCATTCCGGCGGTGCTCGTGGGCGGGGCCATCGGCATGGCGGCGGGGGGCTGGATCGGCGGCCACATCTTCGATGCGACGGGCAGTTATGTGGACGCCTTCGCCATCGGCCTGGGCTTCAACATGCTCAATCTCGTTCTCATCGGCACGCTTCTGTTGCGCTGGTTGTCGGCGTTGCGCGCGGGCACGCTTCCGGCGCGCGCATGAACGCGGCACCAAATCGCGACGGGCCAAATCGCGACGGGCCAGATCGCGACGGCGTGGACGGGCCGCGCGCGTGGATCGTCGCGGGCCTGTCCTTCGCGCTGTGCTCGGTGGCCTTGGGCGCCACGATCATGGTCATCGTTTCGCTCAAGGAAATTTCCGTGGCCGAGAACTGGCCGCGCGAGGCGCCGTCCTTTGTCTATGCCATGACGCTCACCGGCGCGGGCTTGGGCGGCATCCTCATGGCGTGGTGGGGCGACAAGCGCGGCATCCGCATGCCCGTGGCCGTGGGCATCCTGGGCGTGGGGATCGGCTCGATCCTCGCCTCGCGCGCCGACACGGTCTGGGAGATGGCGGCGGCGTCCGGCCTGCTCATGGGCTTCCTCGGCACCTCCGCCTTCTTCGCGCCGCTTCTGGCCAATGCCACGCGCTGGTTCGACCGGCGCCGGGGCCTGGCCGTCGCCATGGTCGCGGCGGGTCAAAACCTCGCGGGCGCCGTTTGGCCGCCCATCGTGCGCCTGGTGACCGAAGAGCACGGCTGGCGCACCACCTTCCTCGCCTACGGCGTGTTCACCATCGTCGTCCTCTTGCCGATTCTTCCGTTCATCAAGGGCCGGCCGCCGGCGCCGAAGGCGGCGCCCGTCTCGACCGGCGCGAGCGCGCCCGTGCGCGCGGCGGGCCTGCCGCCCCATGTCACGCATTTCATCCTGTTTCTCATGCAGGTGTTGTGCTGCCTGGCCATGGCGGCGTCCTTCGTGCACGGCCCCGCGCATGTGAGCGATCTCGGCCACTCCATGGCGACGGGCGCACACATGCTCTCCCTCGTGCTCGCCAGTTCGATCGTGAGCCTCTTGGCGCTGGGCGCCATCGCGGACCGCATCGGCGGGCTCTTCACGCTGATGATCGCGTCGGCGACCCAGGCAATCTCGCTCGTGCTCTATGCGAACTTCGAATCGCTTTCCATGCTCTACGCCAGCGCCGTGGTGTTCGGGCTCGGCTTCGGCGGTCTCGTGCCCATCTACGCCATAGTCATCCGCGAGGTGTTCCCGGTGCCCGAGGTCGGCTGGCGCATCGCGTCGACCTTCCTTGGCGGCACGGTCGGGATGGCCACGGGCGGCTGGCTCGCCGGGCGCATCTTCGACGCGAAGGGGCACTACCACGACGCCTTCGTCCTGGGCTTCGTCTTCAACCTGGCGAACCTGGCGCTCGCCCTGTTCCTTCTGCCCGGATGGCGGCGCCACCGCCGCGCCGCGCGCGCGGCGGCTTGAGGCACCGGGCAGCCCGGGGCTAGGCTCAAGGCGACCCAATCGCGGGAGGCGGCCATGGTCAAGCGCGCCACGACACTGACCGGACCCTAGCAGGCCTATCGCCGCGTTGAGCGCGGCGGTGTGGACGTGGAATTGACGCGCGTCGGTCCCGGCACGCCGGCGGGCGAATACCTCCGCCGCTTCTGGCAGCCCGTGTGTCTCATCGATGAGTTGACGGACGTGCCGCTCGCCATCCGGATCATGGGCGAAGACCTCGTCGCCTTCCGCGGCGGGGACGGCCGGGTGGGCGTGCTCGAACGCGCCTGTCCGCACCGCGGCACCTCGCTCGAATACGCGAAGGTGGAGCACGACGGATTGCGCTGCTGCTACCACGGCTGGAAGTTCGACCGGGCGGGGCGCTGCCTCGACATGCCGGCCGAGCCGCCGGGCACGCCGCTTCTGAAAGAGGTGCGGGCGCGCACCTTTCCGACGCGCGAGGTTTCGGGCCTCGTCTTCGCCTATCCCGGCCCCGATCCCGCGCCCGACTTTCCGCCCTACGACCTTCTGTTCCGCGACGGGCTCAACCGCGTCGTCGGCGCCTTCGAGGAACACTGCAACTGGATGCAGCGCGCCGAGAACGCGGTCGACCAGATGCATTCGATCGCGCTGCACGCGAGCGTCTATCCCGACGTGGCGCTTCAGCGCCCGGACGTCGAATGGGAGCGCATGTGGTACGGCGTGCGCGCCGCCTTCAGGGTGGAGAACGGCTTCGCCAAGGTGTCGCACTTCCTGTTCCCGTCCAACAGCCGCTACTTCGGCGCCCGCGTCGGCGACAGCCCGAGCCACATCCTGCGCTTCCGCGTGCCGGTGGACGACGAAAAGACCATGACCTTCTACATCCGCGGCCGCGACGCCGGGGGCGGGCCGGGAACGGTCGCCTGCGACGGGCTCAGGCGGCGGGTGCGCGGCGTCTACGACCGGGTGGAGGACGGCTGGTTCGACCTTCATTCGCGCGACCAGGACCGCGCCGCCCAGGAAAGCCAGGGCATCATCGCGCCGCGCAGCCGGGAAGTTCTCGGCACCTCCGATACCGGCGTGGTCATGTTCCGCCGCATGCTGGAAGAGGCCATCAATGCGGTCGAACGCGGCGAGGACCCGCCGGGCGTGGTGCGCGGCCATGCATCGAACGACCTGATTACGTTCGACGCGCAGAAAAGCCGGGCCGGCGCCGTGATCGAAGCCTGATCCGGGCCCCGATTCGTTAACTTCCGCCGTGTCCGCTTTCGCTGGACAGAGGGCGGCAGGCCGTCATAGCTTCGCCCCCATCCGCCGTATAAATACCCACGGGTTTTCACCACATGATGCTCTCTGCCGAATTCTGGGAAGGTCTGGTCAAGATCCTTCTCGTCAACATCGTGTTGTCGGGCGACAACGCGGTGGTGATCGCGCTGGCCTCCCGTTCCCTGCCGGAACACCTTCGCAACCGGGCGGTCTGGCTCGGCGCCGGTGGCGCCGTCGTCCTGCGCCTGATCTTCTGCTTCTTCATCGTCGAGCTGATCGCCATTCCCTACCTCAAGATCATCGGCGCGGCGCTGCTGGTGTGGATCGGCGTCAAGATGCTGATCCCCGAACATGAGAACAACGGCGGGGACGACGACGGCGCGGCCGTCAAGGCCGGCATCTGGGCGGCGATCAAGACGATCATCGTCGCCGACGCGGTCATGAGCCTCGACAACGTCATCGCCATCGTCGCCGCCGCCAAGGGCGACCTGGTATTGATCGGCATCGGTCTCGCCGTCAGCGTGCCGCTGATCATCTACGGCAGCACGCTGATCCTGAAAATCCTGATCCGTTACCCGATCTTCATCACGCTGGGCGCGGGGCTGATCGGCTGGATCGCCGGCGAAATCTGGATCACCGATCCGGCCGTCGCCGGATGGAGCAAGGCGCTGCTGGACAGGCACGGCCACTGGCTGGAACAGGCCGCGGCCGCGGCCGGCGCCATCGGCGTGGTGATCGCCGGCAAGCTGATCGCCAAGCGCGTCGCGGCCAAACGCGACCACAAGCCGCACGTTGACCTTGCCGCTGGAGAGAACAAATGAGCATGACGCCGCGAAAGATCCTCGTTCCCGTCGACGGCTCCGACAATTCGAACCGCGCCGTCGACCTGGTCGCGTCCTACGCCGCTTCCGGCCTGGTCGGCGAGGTGCACCTGCTCAACGTCCAGCCTTCCGTTTCGGGCGACGTTTCGGCCTTCGTCGGCAAGCGGGCGCTGCAGGGCTACCATCACGACGAAGGCATGAAGGTGCTGACCCCGGTGCAGAAGCGCCTGGCCAGCACCAGCCTCAAGACCGTGCTGCACATCGGCGTCGGCGATCCGGCCGAGATCATCGTCGAGTTCTGCGAAGAGCTCGGCTGCGACAACATCGTCATGGGCACGCGCGGGCTCGGCGGCGCGGTCGGGCTGCTGCTCGGCTCGGTGTCGACCGATGTGCTGGAAAAGACCAACGTGCCGGTGACTCTGGTAAAGTAGCCGGACCGGCGCCTCCGGGGTGGTGTCGTCGGCGACCCGGGAGGTATCGATGTCGGCAAGCGACGGACAGGACCGCAAGGCGGAGGCGCTGGGCGACCTGCGCGCCTTTCTGCGCATCGCCGAAGAAGCGGGCGAGGTCGAGCGCGTCACGGGCGCCGATCCGGAACTTGAAATGGGCGCGCTTTACGAGCTGAGCCTCGAACGCGCCCAGCCCCCGGTCCTGTTGTTCGAAAACATGGTGGGCGCGGCCGCCAATCACCGCATCGCCGTCAACGTGCGTTCCGCCAGGGTGGTGGGCGGCAATACCGGCGGTCTCGACCTGGTCGAGGCCTACCGCGCCAAAGCGCGCAAGACCAGCGCGCCGATCCCGCCTGCCGTGGTGAAGAGCGGCCCGATCCTCGAAAACGTCATGAGCGGCAACGAGGTCAACGCCAGGGCCTTCCCCATGCCGCGCTGGCACGCTGACGACGGCGGCGCCTACATCGGCACCGAATGCGTCGTCATCACCCGCGATCCCGATTCGGGCTGGGTCAACCTCGGCACCTATCGCACCATGCTGGTCGACGAGCGCACCGTCACCGTGATGATGGAGCCGGGCAAGCACGGCGACGCGATCCGCCGCAAGTACTGGGCACGCGGGCTTGCCTGCCCGATGGCCATATGCCTCGGCCAGGCGCCGGTGCTGGGCGCGGTCGCCGCATCCACCCTGCCCGCGGGGCTTTCGGAATACGATGCCGCGGGCGGGCGCATCGGCCGGCCCATCGAGGTGATCGAGGGCCTGGCCACCGGCCTGCCGATCCCGGCCGACGGCGAAATCGTTCTGGAAGGCCGCATGCCGCCGCCCGATGAAGCGAGCGCGCCGGAAGGCCCCTTCGGCGAATGGCCCGGCTACTACGCCTCCGGCACGCGGCCCGAGGCGGTGCTTCGCATCGAGAAGATCTATCACCGCAACGACCCGATCATGACGGCGCAGCCGCCGGCGCGCCCTACCCTGCCCGGCACCTATTTCGGCACGGCCGGAACCTCGCTGGTCCGCGCAGCCACCCTGTGGGACGAGATCGAGGCGGCCGGCGTGCCCGGCGTCAAGGGCGTGTGGAAGATGCC
>CAXRES010000218.1:0-11217 GCA_964229575.1 Alphaproteobacteria bacterium | reverse complement strand
GCCATCAGCGCGGCGTCGGCCTGGCGTTCGGCGCGCTTGTCGGAATAGGCCGCGTTCTTCTTGGAATGAATGACGCGCAGGGACTCCACCGTCTTCTTCAGCCCGTCCGACAACCGGTCGTAGACGGCGGCCATGTTGGCGAACATGGTGTCGCCGCCCTTTTCCGGCAGTTCGTGGGCGTAGAGGACGGAGCCGAGCGGCGGCACGGGATCGAAGCTGTGGTCCGAATGCCACTGGCCGCCGACGTTGCGGGTCTGTTCGGGGTCCTTGCGGATGACGCCGACCTCGGGGAAGCCTTCGACGGTTTCGAGGAATTCGACCGGCTGCACGGCCCCAAACCGCCGCGCGAAGGCCAGCTGGTGCTCCGGCCCGATCTTCTGGTTGCGGAAGAAGATCGCGCCCCAGTCGTTGAGCGCCAGGCGGATCTCGCGCAAGGCCGCGTCCGAGAGCGGCTCGCGCAGATCGACGTCGAGGATCTCCATGCCGCAACTGGCCGACATGGGGCGCATCTTCACCGTGGTGTTGGTCAGCGTCGCGGTGGCCATGATGGCTCTCCTTCAGGCGGCGGACCGGCCACCCAGATTTCTTTTTCCTTCGTCATCGCCCGGACAAATCCCCCGCACAAGGCGGGGGAGGGCATGACACGAAAAAATGCAACCTCACGCCACGGCAGGCTGGAGCCACGGCCCCAGCACGACGAGACGGTGCATGGTGCGGGACTCGCCCGGGTAGTCGTCGAGCGCGTAGTGCAGCACCGAACGGTTGTCCCACATGGCGAGGCTGCCCGGTTCCCAGTTGAAGCGGCAGTAATTCTCGGGCCGCGTGGCACGCGCGCAGAGCTGCTGGATCAGGGGCTGGCTTTCGTCGCGCGTCCAGCCTTCGAAGCGGTCGGTGTAGATCGGGTTGACGTAGAGGATTTCCTGCCCGGTTTCCGGATGCCTGCCGATCACCGGATGGGTGGCGACCTGGCCCGCGTATTTCTTCGTGAAGAATTCAAGCTCCTGCGCCGTCACGCCCCATTGCGGACGCCCGCCGATGCCGTGGTAGTTGAGCCGGACATGCACGGCCTTCAACCCGCGCAGGGTGGCGCGCAACCCTTCCGACAGTTCGGCGCAGGCCGCCCCCATGTGGCAGAACATGGTGTCGCCGCCGCGCGAAGGCAGTTCCTTCGCATAGAGGACGGAACCGAGCGGCGGGTCGGGCAGGAAGCACTGGTCGGTGTGCCAGAAGCCGCCGGTATTGCGCCCGTCGGTCGGTTCGCGGCGGATGACGGAAACTTCCGGCACGCCGTCGACCGGGGTCATCGTCGTCGGGTGGGTGCGCTTCTCCACCGTGCCGAAGTGGCGGGCAAACGCCACCTGGTCGGCCGGCGTGATGTCCTGGCCGCGGAAGAAAACGGCGCCCCATGTGTTGAGCGCGTCGCGGATTTCCCGCACCGCTTCCGGGGCCAGGGGCTTGCGAAGGTCCACGCCTTCGATTTCGACGCCCGTGGTTGCCGACAGGGGTTTCAGCCTGAGAACCGTGTTGCGCATCTTTCGTTTCCTTGCCCTGGACCGGGGCCGCGAATCCGGGCGGGCGCCCCCCGCCTCTCGATATGGCGCAATTCTAGACCCGGGGCACGGCCAGCGGCTACCCCCAGTCATGGCCCTCCCCCGCCCCTTCGTCATGCCCCGCGAAGGCGGGGGAGGGCATGACAACGGAAATGAAAATCTCCTTCGTCATGCCCCGGCTTGTCCGGGGCATCTCGCGGTGGCACGCTCGCTCCATGGCAGGCGGTTGGGTCTACATCATGACCAACAAACCCGACGGGACGCTATACGTCGGCGTCACCGGCGACATGGCGCGCCGCGCCCATGAGCATCGAACCGGGGCAGTTGACGGGTTCACCAAACGCTACAACCTCAAGCGCCTCGTCTACGCCGAATATCACCCCGACATTCGCGACGCCCTGTGTCGGGAAAAGCGCCTCAAGCATTGGCCGCGGCGTTGGAAAGCCAACCTGATCGAGGCCAACAACCCCGATTGGGCCGATCTCTACGATACGCTGGCCTGAGGAGATGCCCCGAACAAGTCGGGGCATGACAAAAACAGAAAGGCGCCCTCACTACACCGTCATGGCCCGCCCCCTTCGTCATGCCCCGCGAAGGCGGGGCACCCGGGAGCGGCGATCACGCCCCGACGATGGATGCCGCGCTAGGGCGCGGCGGCGGAGCCGCCAGTCCACGATGCCGCGCTAGGGCGCGGCGGCGGAGCCGCCATTCCACGATGCCGCGCTAATGCGCGGCGGCGGCCAGCTTTTCCGGCGTCAGGTCGGGGTCGAACTGCATGGCGGCGAGGCGGGCGTAAAGCTCGCAGCGGTCCATCAGCTCGGCATGCGTGCCTTGCGCGATGATGCGGCCCTGCTCCATCACCACGATGCGGTCGGCGTTGACCACGGTGGCGAGCCGGTGCGCGATGACCAGCGTGGTGCGCCCGGCCATCAGGCGTTCCAGCGCCGCCTGCACGAGGCGTTCGTTTTCGGCGTCGAGCGCGCTGGTCGCTTCATCGAGCAGCAGCAGCGACGGGTTGCGCAGGATGGCGCGCGCGATGGCCATGCGCTGGCGCTGGCCGCCCGACAGCCGCACGCCGCGTTCGCCCATGAAGCTGTTGAATCCCTCGGGCAGGCGGTCGAGGAATTCGGTCGCGGCGGCGGCGTCCGCCGCGGCGCGCACCTCGGCGTCGGAGGCGCCGGGCCGGCCGTAGCGGATGTTGTCCCAGGCGTCGGCGGCGAAGATGACGGGCTCCTGCGGCACGATGCCGATGCGTTCGCGCAAGCGAACCGGATCGACGGCGCGCAGATCGACGCCGTCCACCCGCACGACGCCCGATCTGGGGTCGTAGAAGCGAAGCGCCAGCTGGAACACGGTGGTCTTGCCCGCGCCCGACGGGCCGACGAGGGCCACGGTTTCGCCCGGCTTCACGTCGAGGGTAAATCCTTCCAGCGCCGAGCGGTCGGGGCGCGAGGGATAGTGAAACACGACGTTGTCGAAGGACAGCGTGCCCCTGGGCGGTTCGGGCAGCGCCACGGGATTTTCCGGCGCGGTGATCTCGGGCCGCATGGCGAGGATTTCGAGCAGCCGTTCGGTGGCGCCGGCGGCGCGCTGGACGTCGCCGTAGACTTCCGACAGGCCGCGGGCCGAGCGCGCCATGACGAGGGCATAGAAGATGAAGGCCGACATCTCGCCCGGCGTGACGGCGCGCGAGAGAACCTTGTGGCCGCCGATCCAGATCATCACGCCGACGGCGCCGAACATCAGCACGATGACCCAGAAATTGAGCCAGGCGCGCGCCCGCACGCGGTCCATCGAGGTGTCGAAGGCGGCCTCGGCGTGGGTTCCGTAGCCCTTGCGGTCGAGGCTTTCGTGGCTGAAGGCCTGCACGGTGCGCACATTGTTGAGGCTTTCTTCGGCGAAGGCGCCCGTCTCGGCGATGCGGTCCTGGGCGAGGCGCGAGAGCTTCCGCACCCTTTTCCCCAGCACGACGATGGGCACGACGATCATCGGCACGACGATGAAGACGGGGCCGGTGAGCGCGAGGGACGTCCACATCATCATGACGACGCCGCCCGACAGCATGAAGAAGTGACGCAGCGCCAGCGAGATGGACGAGCCCACCATGCTTTGCAGCACCGTGGTATCGGTGGTGAGGCGGGAAAGAATTTCGCCGATCTTGGTGGTTTCGAAGAAGGAGACCGACAGGCCGACGACATGGTCGAAGACGACGCGGCGAAGGTCGGTGGCCACGCGCTCGCCGATCCATGAAATCAGATAAAAGCGCGTGTAGGTGGCGACCGCCATCACCAGCACGATGACGAAAAGAACGGCGAGCGCCTGGTCGAGCAGGCGCGGATTGGCGCGGTCGAAGCCTTCGTCGACGAGGTACTTGAGGCCCCAGCCCATGGCCAGCACGGCGGCCGCGCCGACGCCGAGCGAGACGAGGAACCAGACGATCTGCGTGCGGTAGGGTTTCAGGTACGGCATCAGGCCGCGCAGGACCCGGAGGTTGCGCTTGCCGGTGCGATGCATGGTCTGCGTGCGCGTCGAGCCGCCGCCGTAGCCGTGGCCGCCGAGGCCACCCATTCCGAAACTCATACCCTGCGGTCCCTACCCTGCGATCTTCTGCGTTTGGCGCATTTTACACCGGGCCGCGGGCGGGGCCACGGAACAAATGCCCGGTTCGCGCCCAGGGTCATGCCCCCCGCCAATTCCTTTTTTGTCATGCTCCGCTTCATGCGGGGCATCCATGACGGATGGCCCGGACAAGCCGGGCCATGACGAGGAAGGGGGGGGGGGGGGGCCGCGCCGCGCGCGGGCCCAAGGACAAGCAACGTCCGGGGGATCCATGGATGCCCCGCACGATCCCCCGCACGAGGCGGGGGAAGACATGACGAAGAAGGGCATGGGGCCTCACTCTCTTTTGTCATGCCCCGGCTTGTCCGGGGCATCCACGCGCCGCGCGGCGGACGGCAGGGGTCAATTCGCCTCCGCCACCGCGCGGCAGACGCCGGCGGTGAGCGCGTCGAGGTCGGCGCGTCCGATGGTGAAAGCGGGCGCGAGGTAGACGATGCGCCCGAAGGGCCGCACCCAGAGCCCGGCGTCGAGGAAGGCCGCACGCAGGCGCAGAAGGCGCTCGAAGGACAAGTCCGCGAGTTCGACCACGCCGATGGCGCCCCTGACCCGCACGCCGGCGACGCCCGGCAGATCGCGGGCGGGCGCGAGGCCGGAGGCGAGCGCGGCTTCGATGGCGCGGACCTGTTCTTCGCGCGGCTCGGTTTCGAACAGGTCAAGCGACGCATTGGCCGCGGCGCAGGCGAGCGGATTGGCCATGAAAGTGGGCCCGTGCATGAACGCGGCATCGAGGTCGTCGCCCAGGAAGGCTTCGAAGACGTGATCGCGGGCAATCGTGGCACCCATGCCGAGCGCGCCGCCGGTCAGCGCCTTGCCGAGGCAGAGGATGTCGGGCACCACCCCCGCCCCCGCGGTCGCAAGAAGCGGCCCGGTGCGGTGGAATCCGACGAAGATTTCATCGGCGATGACCGGAATGGCGCGCGCCCGGGCTTCCTCCACCACGGCGCGGATCGTGGCGTCGTCGTGGAAGATCATGCCGCCCGCGCCCTGCACCGAGGGCTCGAAGATGACGCCGGCGATCTCCGGCGCGTGCCGGTCGAGCGCGGCCGCATAGCGTTCGCGCCCTTCCGCCCCGCGCGGCAGGGGCAGGCGAATCTGTTGCGGCAGCGTGCCGGCGAAGGCGCGGGCGTAGCCCGCATCGTCGGACACGCTCATCGCCGCGACCGTGTCGCCGTGATAGCCGCCCGCGAAGCAGACGAAGCGGGTGCGCCCGCCCTGCCCGCGGTTCGCGTGGTATTGCAGCGCCATCTTGAGCGCGACTTCGACGGCGGTGGAGCCCGAGTCCGAAAAGAACACGCGCGACAGATCGCCGGGCGCCAGCGCCGCGAGGCGTGCGGCGAGCCTGAGCGCGCCTTCGTGCACCAGGCCGCCGAACATGACGTGCGGCATGCCTGAGGCCTGGGCGCGGATGGCCTCGACGATGCGCGGGTGATTGTAGCCGTGACATGCCGTCCACCACGATGCGATGCCGTCGATCAGTTCGCGCCCGGAGGCCAGGCGGATGCGCGCGCCGCAGGTGGAGGCGACCGTGACGGGCGGCGCCTCGGCGCCCATCTGCGTATAGGGCAGCCAGATGTGGGGAAGGCCCGCCCGATACCAGTCGGGCGGGGCGGTCATGCGTCGGGTGCCCCGGCCGCACCCATCGGCCTGAGGCCGAGACGGTCGAACAGTTCCTTGTCGGCGCAGGCCTCGGGGTTGGGCGTGGTCAGCAATTTTTCGCCGTAGAAGATGGAATTGGCCCCGGCGAGGAAGGCGAGCGCCTGGGTCGCGGCGTCAAGCTCCATGCGCCCGGCGGCGAAACGGACGTGCGAGGCCGGCATCATGATGCGCGCGGCCGCGATCACGCGCACGAAGTCGATTCCGTCGATGCGGTCGTTCTCCGCGAAGGGCGTGCCCTCGATGGCGACCAGCATGTTGACCGGCACCGATTCGGGATGCGGGTCGAGGTTGGCGAGCGTCACCAGCATCGCGGCGCGGTCGGCCTCGCCCTCGCCCATGCCGAGGATGCCGCCGCAGCAGACCTTGATCCCCGCGTCGCGCACGCGGGCCAGCGTGTCGAGGCGGTCCTTGTAGGTGCGCGTGGTGATGATCTCGCCGTAATGGTCCTCGGAGGTGTCGAGGTTGTGGTTGTAGTAGTCGAGCCCCGCTTCCTTCAGGCGCGCGGCCTGGGGCGCCGTCAGCATGCCGAGGGTGGCGCAGGTCTCCAGCCCCAGCGCCTTGACGCCCGCCACCATGTCGCAGACGGCGTCGAGTTCGTGGTCCTTCGGGCCGCGCCAGGCGGCGCCCATGCAGAAGCGCTGGGCGCCCGCGTCCTTCGCTTCGCGCGCCTTTTGCAGCACGGCTTCCACGGCCATCAGCTTTTTGGCCTTGAAGCCGGTGTCGTAGCGCGAAGACTGGGCGCAGTACTTGCAGTCCTCCGGGCAGCCGCCGTCCTTGACGTTGAGCAGCGTCGAAAGCTGCACCTCGTTGGCGTCGAAGTATCTGCGGTGCAGCGACTGGGCGCGAAAAATCAGGTCGTTGAACGGCAGGGCCAGCAGCGCCGCGGCCTCGGCGCGCGTCCAGTCATGACGGATGTCGGGGCGCGGGTCGGGGCGGTTCCCGGGGCTCTCGATAACGGAATCGGTAAGGCGCGTGGCCATCGCAAACCTTTGCTGCGGGTTGTCGCCCGCACCCTAGTCAATTGACGGGCGCGGGGCAATGCGGGGGCGCAAAAGTTATCCACAGGGCGGTTTCCCCCGGTCCGCGGGCGCGGGACGCCGTGGCCCGTTTGGGCTAGATTGGCGGCCATGGGCAACAGTCTCGACGATTTCGCCAGGGGCAAGCTCGCCGGGATCGCGGCGCGCAATCTCACGCGCCGGGTGCAGGCGACGGCGCGCGGGCCGGGTGCGCTCGCCGTGCGCGGTCCCGTCCGCCTCACCTCGTTCTGCGACAACGACTACCTCGGCCTCTCGCAGCATCCCGCCGTCATCGAGGCTGCCGTTGCGGCGACGCGCGTGTTCGGCGCGGGCGCGGGCGCCTCGCGGCTGGTGACCGGCTCCAATCCGCTCTATGACGCGCTCGAAGCGCGGATTGCGCGCCTCAAGGGTACCGAGGCGGCACTCGTCTTCGGCTCTGGCTACCTCGCCAATATCGGCATCATTCCCGCCTTCGCCGGTCCGGGCGACCTCGTTCTGGGCGATGAGCTGATGCATGCCTGCATGCATGCCGGGGCCAGGCTGTCGGGAGCCGACACGCAACTCTTCGCGCACAACGACTGGCGCGGGCTTCGGGCGCTGCTGGCGGCACGCCGGGGCGACGCGAAACGCTGCCTGGTGCTCACCGAAGGCGTGTTCTCGATGGACGGAGACCGCGCGCCGGTGGCCGAACTCGCTGAAATCGCACATGAATTCGACGCCTGGCTGCTGGTCGACGACGCGCACGCGATGGGCGTGGTGGGCGGCGGGCGCGGCTCGGGACTGGACGACGCCGGCCGCCCGCTCGGCGTCGATCTCGCCATGGGCACGCTGTCGAAGGCGGCCGGCGCCTACGGCGGCTACGTCGCGGCCAGCCGCGCCGTGGTCGATTACCTCGTCAACCGCGCGCGCAGCCTGATCTTCACCACCGGCCTGCCGCCCGGCGTGCTGGCGGCGGCGGAAAAGGCGCTGCAACTGATCGAAGGCGACGCAGAACTGACGGCGCGCCCGCTGAGGCTGGCCCGCCGCTTCGCGTCCGCGCTCGGCCTGCCCGAAGCGCAAAGCGCCGTCGTGCCGCTGGTGCTGGGCGAGGAGGCGCGCGCCCTTGCCGCTTCGGCGCAACTGGCCGAGCGCGGCTTCCTGGTGACCGCCATCCGCCCGCCGACCGTGCCCGCCGGCACCTCGCGCCTGCGCTTCACCTTCTCCGCCGCCCATTCGGACGAAGACGTCGAAGACCTTCTCGCCGCCGTCGCCGCCATCGGGCTTGCGCCGGAGGCCGCAACCGCGTGAGCCCGGGCATGAGCGAATCCTGTTTCGTCACCGCGAGCGGCACGGAGGTGGGCAAGACGCTGGTCGCCTGCGCGCTCGCCCACCAGATGCGCGCCGCCGGACGGCGCGTGCGCGTGCTCAAGCCGGTGGCCACCGGCTTCGACGAAATGAACATGGGCGAAAGCGACACGGTCAACCTGCTGACCGCGGCGGGCGAGGCGATTTCCGAAAACGCCGTCGTCGCCTGCACGCCCTGGCGCTACAGGGCGCCGCTGGCCCCCGACATGGCGGCGGCGCGCGAGAACCGCGCCATCGACTTCGGCGCCGTGCTCGCCCATTGCCGCGCCGCCATCGGCGAGGACCACGTCACGATCATCGAGGGCGTGGGCGGCACCATGGTGCCGCTCGGCAAGCGCGACACCGTGCGCGACCTGATCGCCGAGCTTGAGGTGCCGGCGATCCTCGTTTCGGGCAGCTATCTCGGCGCCATCAGCCACGCGCTCACCGCGCTCGAATCCCTCATCGCGCGCAACGTCGCCGTGCGCGCGCTGGTGGTGAGCGAATCGGCAGGCGCCCCCGCGCCATTGGCCGAAACCTGCGCGGCGATCAAGGAACTGACAGACGTGCCGGTGCTGGCCGTGCCGCGCCTTGCCGCGGGCCCGCGCCCGTGGGAGGCGGCGCCGGCGCTTGCCGCGGTCCTTGCGCGCTAGGCGCGAGGGGCGACGGCGGCTAAAATCGCCCGAAAAGAAACCAGAGAAAAACGGCGGCGCATCATCGACCGCCCGACAGGAGAAGGCCCCCCATGTTCCTCACTGCAAGGTTCCTCACTGCAAGGTTCCTCGCTGCAAGCCGCGCCGCAGTTGCGGTTTTCGCGATTTCCTGCCTGCTCGCGCCGGCGCCGGCACATGCCGACGCGGCGTGGGATGCGCTCGTGAAAGCGGCCCGGGCCGAAGGCAAGGTCGAGGTGATCCTGTCCGGCCAGATGCCGCACAGGCTTTCGAAGGTCATGCCGGCGTTCGAGAAAAAATACGGCGTGCGGGTCAACTACCAGACCGGATCGGGCCGCCAGCACGCGAGCCGGATCCTGGCCGAGCGGCGGGCGGGACGACACACCATCGACGCCTGGATCGGCGGCGCGGTCACCGGCAACGTGACGCTGATCCCCAATGGCGCGCTCACGCCGATCGAACCGCTTCTTCTCGACCCCGAGGTGAGGACTCCGGCCAGATGGTACAAGGGCCGGCTGCACTACGCCGACGCGGGCGGCAAATACATCTTCGCCTGGGGCGCATCGCCCTTGCAGCAGGTCAGCTTCAACAAGACCATGGTCAAGGCCGAGGAGATCACCTCGTTCGAAAGCCTGCTCGACCCCAAATGGAAGGGCAAGATCGTCTCCTGGCCGCCGTCGGGCACCGGCAGCGCGCCCAGCGTCGTCTCCATGTGGCTGCATCCGAAGATCGGCGAACAGTGGTTCCGCCGCCTCATCAGGGACATGGACGTGACCTTCGTCACCGATGCGCGCCAGGGCGCCGAATGGGTGGCGACGGGACGCTTCCCCATCGGCCTGTTCGGTCTTTCGACCCAGGCCGACGCGCTCGGCGCGCAGGGCTTCCCCATCCAGGGCTTCCTGCCGCACGCGATGAAGGAAGGCGAGTTCCTCACCTCATCTGCGGCCAACATCATGGCGCTCGACAAGGCGCCCAATCCCAATGCGATGAAGCTGTTCGTCAACTGGGCGCTGTCGCGCGAGGCGCATATCCTTTTCCTGCGCGAAGGCAAGGACGGCGACAGCCTGCGCGTCGACGTGCCCAACGACGAGGTGCCGCCCGACGGGCGCATCCGGCGCGACGTCGATTACTACGTCGCCTTCGACGATCCGCGCTGGGTCAGCGAGCAGGGGGCGATCCTTGAAAGGATTCGCGCCATCATGAAGGAAGCCGGAAAGAAATAATCGCTACACCGGCCGACGCGCGCGCAGCGCCGCCGAGAGCGTGCCGTCGTCGAGATAGTCGAGTTCGCCGCCGACCGGCACGCCGTGGGCGAGCCGGGTCACGGAAACACCGGCGGAGGCAAGGCGCTCGGCGATGTAGTGCGCCGTGGTCTGGCCGTCGACGGTCGCGGAGAGAGCGAGGATCACTTCGCGGCAGCCATCCCCGGAGGCGCGCGCGATCAGTCGCGCGATATTGAGGTCGTCGGGCCCCACGCCTTCGAGCGCGGACAGCACGCCGCCCAGCACATGATAGCGCCCCTTGAACGCGCCGGCCCGTTCGAGCGCCCAGAGATCGCCCACTTCCTCGACCACGCAGATCTGCGTCGCGTCGCGCCCGGGATCGGCGCATATGGCGCAGGGGTCCGTCGCATCCAGCGTGCCGCATACCGAGCAGGTCCTGACGGCTTCCGCCGCTTCTTCGATCAGGCGGGCGAGCGGCCGCATCGCCGAGTCGCGCTTCTTGAGGAGATGCAGCGCCGCGCGCCGCGCCGAGCGGGGCCCGAGCCCCGGCAGCCTGGCGAGCGCCGTGATCAGTCGTTCAATTTCCGGGGCGGCCACGGTCGCGGCCGTTCAGAACGGCATCTTGAAGCCGGGCGGCAGCTGTATGCCGCCGGTCAATTCCGACATCCTGGCCGCGACCAGCGCCTCGACCTTGGCCTTGGCATCGCTGAAGGCGGCGACGATGAGATCTTCGAGCATTTCCACGTCGTCCGGGTTGGCGAGAGTTGGATCGATCCTGATGCGCCGGAGCGCGCCCTTGCCGTTCAGCGTCACGCTGACCATGCCGCCGCCCGAAGCGCCGGCGACTTCCTCTTCCTCCAGGCGTTCCTGCATGGCCTGCATGCGCGCCTGCATTTCCTGCGCCTGCTTCATCATCTGGCCCAGGTTCTTCATTTAACGCTCCTCCTCCTCGGCGCCCGGCGGCGGGGTATCGTCGTCGGGAGCCATGATGTCGGGGTCCATCTCGCCGTAGGCGTCGGGATCGGGCAGCGGCGGAAGGTCGGTGCGACCGGGCCAGCGGAGGTGCGGGTCGATGTTCGCGGCGTTCTTCGACGAGCCGGACGCGACCAGCGCTCGCCAGCCTTCGGGTTCGAGATCGACGAGGAGCGTGCGACGGAGT
>CAXRES010000217.1:0-13572 GCA_964229575.1 Alphaproteobacteria bacterium | reverse complement strand
CACGATCGGCGCGTGCGACGCCGCCAGCGGGCCCGGCGCGCGCCACCAGGCATGGCCCCACCACGCCGCCGCGACGGCGCCCAGCGCCCCGGCGACGACCAGGACGAGGACCAACCGGACAATGAGGCGCAGGCCACACCTGCGGCGCGGCGACGGCGGCAGGGCTTCGGTCATGACAGGCGCGCCCGGACCGGGCGCGTCAGACGGCGGCGAAGACCAGCGAGGCGTTGGTGCCGCCGAAGCCGAAGGAGTTCGACAGAGCGGCCCTTACCTTGCGCTCGCGCGCCCGATGCGGCACGAGGTCGATGTCGCAGCCTTCGGACGGATTTTCCAGATTCAGCGTCGGCGGCAGGATGCCGTCGCGCAACGCAAGGATGGAGAACACCGCCTCGACGCTGCCCGCCGCACCCAGCAGATGACCGATCGCCGACTTGGTGGACGACATCGACAGCTTGTAGGCGTGCTCGCCGAACAGACGCTTGACCGCGCCCAGCTCGATCTCGTCGCCGAGCGGCGTCGAAGTGCCGTGGGCGTTGATGTAGTCGATGTCTTCCCTGTTGAGACCCGCGCGCTTGAGCGCCGCGGTCATCGCCCGGAACCCGCCGTCGCCGTCGGCGGCCGGCGCCGTGACGTGATAGGCGTCCCCCGACAGGCCGTAGCCGGAAACTTCGGCGTAGATCTTGGCGCCGCGCTTTTTCGCGTGTTCAAGTTCTTCGAGCACGACGACGCCCGCGCCTTCGCCCATGACGAAACCGTCGCGGTCCTTGTCCCACGGGCGCGAGGCGCGCGTCGGCGTATCGTTGAACCCGGTCGACAGCGCGCGCGCCGCGGCGAAACCCGCAAGGCCGCGGCGGCACACGGCGGCTTCGGGGCCGCCCGCGACCATGACGTCGGCATCGTCGAACTGGATCAGCCGCGCGGCATCGCCGATGGCGTGCGCGCCGGTGGCGCAGGCCGTCACCACAGCATGGTTGGGGCCGCGGAAGCCGTACTTGATCGAGACATGGCCGGAGGCGAGGTTGATCAGCGCCGAAGGAATGAAGAACGGACTGATGCGCCGCGCGCCGCGTTCGAGCAGCGTGACCGCCGCTTCGGCGATCGCCGGCAGCCCGCCGATGCCCGAGCCGATCATCACGCCGGTGCGCTGGCGGCTCGGCTCGTCCTCGGGCTTCCAGCCGGAATCCTCCACGGCCTGGATGGCGGCCCCCATCGCATAGACGATGAAGGTGTCCATCTTGCGCTGTTCCTTGGGCTCCACCCAGTCGTCGGGATTGAACTTGTTGTCTTCGCCCGCGCCGCGCGGAACCTGTCCCGCCACCTTGCAAGGCAGGTCGGACACGTCGAAGGACTGGATGGATCCGAGACCGGACTCACCATTGATCAGGCGCGACCACGTATGTTCGACACCGCAACCGAGCGGTGTAACGAGGCCGAGACCTGTAACGACAACACGTCTCATGGCTGCTTTTGAGTAATTGATGGATGGTGAGTGGATCCGCGGTCCACCCGCCGGGCCTTCAGGTATTCGCCTGGATGTAGGCGATGGCGTCCTTCACGGTGAGAATCTTTTCCGCCGCGTCATCGGGAATCTCGCAGCCGAATTCCTCCTCGAACGCCATGACCAGTTCGACCGTATCGAGACTGTCCGCGCCGAGATCGTCAATGAAGCTCGCATTTTCCGTGACCTTGGAATCGTCGACACCGAGATGCTCGACGACGATCTTCCTCACGCGTTCTGCAACATCGCTCATTTTTCTTCAATCCTCGGGTTAATGTTCACTCGCGGGTTTCAACAGCTCGCGGGTTTTATCAGATTGTATGAAGGCAATTCAGCCCGACACTTCCCCGTCCGACACTTCTCTGCCTCACCGGCGCGAGCCCGCATCGGCCGCGGCCGAAACATGAATTCCTTCGCCCCCTCAAACTGCGCGAAAGTGCCCGTTGGTAACACACTTTTCCGGCCTTGACCAGCATCGGCATGTACGGAGAAAAGCAAACGATTCCAACCTTGTCGCCGCCGATTTCGCGCCTCAGATCATGGCCATTCCGCCGTTCACGTGCAGCGTCTGGCCGGTGACGTAAGCAGCCTCGTCGCTGGCGAGATACAGGACGGCCGCGGCGATGTCGGCGGGCGCGCCGAAACGGCCCGCCGGAATTTCCGCGATGGCGCGGGACTTCTGTTCGTCGTTCAGCACATCGGTCATCGCGGTGACGATGAAGCCGGGCGCCACGCAGTTGACGGTGATGTTGCGGCTCGCCACTTCGAGGGCGAGCGATTTGGAAAAACCGACGAGCCCCGCCTTGGACGCGGCATAATTGGCCTGCCCGGCGTTGCCGGTGGCACCGACCACGGAAGTGACGGAAATGATGCGCCCGAAACGCGCCTTCATCATGCCGCGCAAGGCGCCCCGCGACAGGCGGAAGGCCGCCGTCAGATTGACGTCGAGCACCCGCTGCCAGTCCTCGTCCTTCATGCGCAGAAGAAGCTGGTCGCGCGTCAGCCCGGCGTTGTTGATCAGGATATCGAGGCCGCCCATCGCCGCTTCCGCCGCCTTGACCAGTCCGTCGGCCCCTTCGGCGGTGGAAAGATCGGCGAGCGCGACGTGGCTGCGCGCGCCGAGTTCCGACGCCAGCGCGTCGAGCGCGTCCTTGCGCGTGCCGGCCAACGTCACCTCGGCGCCGGCCGCGTGGAGCGCGCGCGCGATGCCGCCGCCGATGCCGCCGCTCGCGCCCGTGACCAGGGCCTTGCGGCCTTGAAGGGAAAACATGGTCGTCCTTTCCGCGCGACGCGCTCTTGCTATCTGAGAAATGCCTCGATGTCGGCGGGCGTGTTGAGAGACACCGCCGAAAGATCGCCGTCGATGCGCTTGGCAAGGCCGCTGAGTACCTTGCCCGCGCCCGCCTCGACCAGCCGCTCGACTCCTTGCGCCTTCATCCACTGCACGCTTTCGCGCCAGCGCACCGTTCCCGTCACCTGGCGCACGAGAAGGTCGCGGATCTCGTCCGGGTCGCTCACCGCCTGCGCCTTCACGTTGGCGACCACCGGCACGACCGGCGCATTCACCCGCGCCGCAGCCAGCGCCCCGGCCATGACCTCGGCGGCGGGCGCCATCAGCGCGCAATGGAAGGGCGCGGAAACCGGCAGCATGACGGCGCGCCGGGCGCCTTTTTCCGTGGCAAGCGCGATGGCGCGCTCGACCGCCGCCTTGTGGCCGGAGACGACGACCTGACCCGGCGCGTTATCGTTGGCGGCGGCACAGACCTCGCCCTGCGCCGCCTCGGCGGCGATCGCGGCAACCGCGTCGAAATCGAGCGCCAGGATGGCCGCCATGGCGCCCATCCCCACCGGCGTCGCCGCCTGCATCGCCTGGCCGCGCGTGCGCAGCAAGCGCGCCGCATCGGCGAGGCTGAAGGCGCCCGCCGCGGCGAGCGCCGAATATTCGCCAAGCGAGTGCCCCGCGACATAGGCCGCCTGGCGGCCCAGATCGAACTTGCCGTCCTTCGTCAGCACCGCCATCACCGCCATGCTGACCGCCATCAGGGCGGGCTGGGCGTTTTCGGTGAGCGTCAGCTGGTCCTCGGGTCCATCGAACATGAGGCGGGTCAGGTTCTGCCTGAGCGCCTCGTCGACCTCGCCGAACACCTCGCGCGCAGGCGCAAATGCATCGGCCAGGGCCTTGCCCATGCCGACCGCCTGCGACCCCTGGCCCGGAAATACAAAAGCCTGTTTCACGACACCCCCGTGTAGATTAGGGCGGAAGCCCGGATTTTCACCACTGATAGCCGCCCGAGGGCCCCGGTTCAAGGCCCCCGGACCGGCCGCTTGGTCCTTGAAAATCCGGCAGTTACACGCCTTGCGCCGGGGGTGCTTTCGTGTATATTGCGCCGCCTTGACATTCCTTGCCGGTCCATGTGGGTCGGCTAGGGCCGGAAAGCCGATGGACGGGTGACCGTCCTGGCACCGGACCGGGAAACAGCCATAAGGAGTGTTGTCATGCCGCTTTACGAAAGCGTGTTCATCGCACGCCAGGATATCTCGTCGGCGCAGGCCGAGGGCCTTGCCGACACCTTCGCCGGGATCGTCGCCAGCAACGGCGGCAAGGTCACCAAGAAGGAATACTGGGGTCTTCGCAACCTCACCTACCGGATCAAGAAAAACCGGAAGGGTCACTATACGCTGCTCAACATCGATGCGCCCGCCGGCGTTATCGCCGAGCTTGAGCGCAACATGCGCATCCACGAAGACGTGCTGCGCTATCTCTCCGTGAAGGTGGAAGCGCTGGAGGACGGCCCCTCGGCCATCCTGCGCTCGCGCGAGGAGCGCGCGCCGCGCGGCGGCCGTGGCCGTCGCGACGACGGTCCGCGCCGTCCGCGTCCCGACTATGCCGCCGCCGATGGAGATGGCGATAACGAAGGAGACGAGCGATGAGAGCCCCCGGTGGACCGCGCCGCCCGTTTTTCCGGCGCCGCAAGACCTGCCCGTTCTCGGGCACCAACGCGCCCAAGATCGACTACAAGGACGTTCGCCTGCTGCAGCGCTTCATTTCCGAGCGCGGCAAGATCGTGCCGAGCCGCATCACCGCGGTTTCCACGAAGAAGCAGCGCGAACTCGCCCAGGCGATCAAGCGCGCCCGTCATCTGGCGCTGCTGCCCTTCGTGGTGCAGTAGCCGGAGCGATGCCTCGGCCCGCGGCGTGACGCGGGCGGAGGCAGCCCCGGACCGGGCTCGGCCATGACCAGGCTGGTTTTCTTCGCGGTTGCCGCCGGACTTCTGTCCGCGCTCCTCCATCTCTCGACGGAATGGAGCCTGTTGGGCGCCGTGGTGATCTCCCTGGCGGCCCCCTTCCCGCTGTTTGCCGCGGGACTGGGGCTTGGGCTCAAGGGCGCCGCGCTGGCGGCCTCGGTGGCGACGCTGACGGCGGCCGCCGTCGCGGGATTGCCCCGGGCCGGCCTTTACGCCGCGACGGATGCGGTGCTGGTCCTGGTTCTGGTGCGGTACGCGTTGCTTAACCGGGTGATGCCCGACGGCAAGGTGGAATGGTACCCGCCCGGCCTGTTGCTCGCCTGGCTCACGCTCTATGCCGTCGTCGCCTTTGTCGTGCTGACGCTGGCCTGGGGGCCGGAAAACCTGCAATCGGGTGTATCCGGCTATGTCGACGGCTTCCGCCGCATGCTGGCGGAAGCCTCCCGCGAGAGCCCGGCGATGACCCGCATGCTGGCGGGTCTGGCGCGGATCCTGCCGTTCATGGTGGTGGCGTGGTGGATCGTCATCATGGCGGCGAACGCGGCGCTGGCGCAGAAATTTCTGGTGCGGACGGGCCATGCCATTCGGCCGAGCCCGGACCTCACCACCACCCAGCCGCCGGCTTGGGTCCTGTCCGCGGCGGTTGCCGCGGCGGCGCTGGCGCTGGTAGGATCGGGATGGATCGGATTCGTGGCGACGAACGTCGCCCTGATCCTTTGTGTCCCATACTTCCTGGCCGGGCTCGCCGTGGTTCATACGGTGTCCGCCGGGTGGAACGGCAGGAAGGCGATCCTGATCGCCCTGTACCTGCTCCTGTTTTTGTTCGGCTGGCCGCTGATCGTGGTGACCGGCCTTGGTATGGCGGAACATTGGATCGGTCTCAGGCGGCGCTATGCCGGCCCCGGACCCGGTAACGAAAGGAACGAGTAATGGTCATGGAAGTCATTCTGCTGGAGCGGATCGAATCGCTCGGCAACATGGGCGAAAAGGTCAAGGTGAAGCCCGGCTTCGCCCGCAACTACCTTTTGCCCCAGAAGAAGGCCCTGCGCGCGACCAAGGAAAACGTCGCCTACTTCGAAGAGCGCCGCGCCGAACTCGAGGCCGCCAACGCCGCGCGCCGCGACGCCGCGCTCGGCATTTCGAAGAATGTCGACGGGGTCAGCGTCGTGATCGTCCGTCAGGCGAGCGAATCGGGCCAGCTTTACGGCTCGGTCCGCCCCAAGGACATCGCCGATGCGCTGTCGCAAACCGGCGCCGATATCGACCGCACCCAGGTCCGTCTCAGCGACCCGATCAAGGTCATCGGGATGCACAAGGTTCGCATCGCCCTGCATCCGGAAGTGATCGTCACGATCACCGCCAACGTCGCGCGCTCGCCCGAAGAGGCGGAGTTGCAGGCCCAGGGCAAGTCGCTGATCAGCGAGACGCGCGAAGCGGAACGCGCGGCTCAGGAGGAAACCCGCCAGGCGCTCGCCGATGCGGCCGCCGAAGCGGAATCTGAGGAAAACGCCGAAGCCCGGCCGGAGTAAAGACCAGAACACCGGACCTTCGAACCGGCGGGAGCTTCGGGCAACTCTAAGGAGGTTGCCATGCTTCTTGCGCGTTTGTTCAGGGCCTTCGTCCGCAGGGGGGCGGTCACCGTGATCGACCCCCGTGGAAGACGCCACGTCTGCGACAGCGGCGTGCCGGGTCCGCGTGCCGCCATCCGCATCCATGACGCCGCGACGGCACGCCGGATCATCACCAATCCCACCCTCGAGGTCGGCGAAGCCTACATGGACGGCCGCCTGACCATCGAGGAAGGCTCGCTCTACAGCTTCCTCGACGTCTGTACGGCCAATCTGCACCATCTGCTGGCCCTGCCCTTCTACGCCCAGATCGAAGGCACGTTCCGCGTGCTGCGCCGGATCGCCCAGTTCAACCCGGTCGACCGATCGCGGCGCAACGTCGCCCATCATTACGACCTGTCGGGCCGGCTCTACGACCTGTTCCTCGATGCCGATCGCCAGTATTCCTGCGCCTACTTCACCCAACCCGACCGCCGTCTCGAAGACGCCCAGCAGGACAAGAAGCGCCACATCGCGGCCAAGCTGATGCTCGACCGGGGGGGCCTCAGGGTGCTCGACATCGGCTGCGGCTGGGGCGGGCTCGCGCTCTATCTCGCCCGGGAATTCGGCGCGGAGGTGACCGGCATCACCCTGTCCGAAGAACAGCTCAAACTGGCCCGCGAGCGCGCCCAGCGCGCCGGACTGGGCGAGCGGGTGCGCTTCGAACTTCGCGATTACCGCGATCAGGACGGGACATTCGACCGCATCGTGTCGGTCGGCATGTTCGAACACGTCGGCGTTCCCCAGTTCCCCGCCTTCTTCGCCAAGGTGAACGACCTTCTGGCCGAGGGCGGCGTGGCGCTGCTGCATTCGATCGGACGGCTGGACGGTCCCGGGGCCACGAATCCGTGGATCCGCAAGTACATTTTCCCCGGCGGCTACTGCCCGGCGCTGTCGGAAGTCCTGCCCGTGGTCGAGAAGAGCGGACTGCTCACCGCCGACATCGAAATCCTGCGCCTGCATTATGCCGAGACGCTCCGGGCGTGGCGGACGCGCTTCGCCGCCAACCGCGCCAGGGCGGTCGCGCTCTACGACGAAAGGTTCGCCCGCATGTGGGAGTTCTACCTGGCGGGCTCGGAGCTGGCTTTCCGTAACGAGGGCCAGATGGTGTTCCAGCTCCAGATGACGCGCAATATCGCCACCTTGCCGATGACGCGCGACTACATCTACGAAGGGAAACATCGCCAGGGCAGGCGCGCCGAAACCGCCGCGTGATCTTTTCCCCGCAACTCACACCACGGGGATAAGATTTCTGTAAATCGCCTTCAGGCGCGGCAAGAATGCGCTTGCGGCGGCGGCGTCCGGGTGCGAGTTTCGCGGCATGTCCGATATCGGCAACACGCAGAAAATAACGCCACAGAACGTCATGCCCCTGCGCGGCGATGTCGGGGCGCAGCGCGCTGTCGAACTCCCGCACAATTTCGAGGCGGAACAGGCGCTTCTCGGCGCCATCCTGATCAACAACGACGCCTATTCGCGCGTGTCCGACTTCCTGCGCGCCGAACATTTCTTCGATCCGGTCAACGGCCGCATCTTTGAGGCCGCCGCCAAGCTGATCGAGCGTCAGCAGGTGGCCAATCCGGTGACGCTCAAGAACCTGTTCGAAGGCGACCCGGCGCTCGCCGACGTGGGCGGGGCCAAGTATCTGGCCCGCCTCGCGGCCTCTGCCGTCACCATCGTCAATGCCGCCGATTACGGCCGTACCATCTTCGACCTGCACCTGCGCCGCCGCCTCATCGATCTGGCCGACACCATGCGGGCCGAGGCCGAAAGCCCGGGGCTCGATGCGCCCGCCACCTTGCAGATCGAAGTGGCCGAGCAGCACCTGTTCGACCTCGCCACGACCGGCGAATACGAAGGCGGGTTCCGCTCCTTCAACGACATTCTGACCACCGCCATCGAGATGGCCGAGGCCGCCTACAAGCGCGAAGGCCGCCTGACCGGCACCGGCGTCGGCTTCGCCGATCTCGACAAGATGATGGGCGGCCTGCAGGCCTCCGACCTCATCGTGCTCGCCGGGCGTCCGTCGATGGGCAAGACGGCGCTCGCCACCAACATGGCCTACAACGCCGCGCGCATGTGCCGTTTCGACATCGACGCCCAGGGCCAGAAGCGCGTCGCCGACGGCGCGGTGGTCGGCTTCTTCTCGCTCGAAATGTCGGCCGAGCAGCTCGCCACCCGCATTCTGGCGGAAGCCTCGGGCGTCAGTTCGGATCGCATCCGCAAGGGCGATCTCAACAACGACGAATTCCAGCGCGTGGTCGAGGCCAATCAGGAACTGGTCAGCCTGCCCTTTTTCATCGACGACACGCCCGCCCTTTCGGTCGCCCAGTTGCGCACCCGGGCGCGCCGCCTCAAGCGCCAGCATGGCCTGTCGATGATCGTCGTCGACTACCTGCAACTGCTGCGCGGCACTTCGATGCGCGCCAGCGACAACCGCGTGCAGGAGATTTCGGAAATCACCCGCGGCCTGAAGGCGCTGGCCAAGGAACTCAATGTCCCGGTCCTGGCGCTTTCCCAGCTTTCGCGCGCCGTCGAACAGCGCGAGGACAAGCGCCCGCAACTGGCCGACCTGCGCGAATCGGGATCGATCGAGCAGGACGCCGACGTCGTCATGTTCATTTTCCGGCAGGAATACTACCTGGCGCGCACCGAGCCCGAGATGGGCACGGAAGACCATGCCGCCTGGCAGGCCAAGATGGAGGAAATCCACAACCTCGCCGAAGTCATCATCGGCAAGCAGCGCCACGGGCCTACCGGCACGGTCAAGCTGGTGTTCCAGGGCGAGCTCACGCGCTTCTCCGACTTCGCGCCTTCAGACCACCTGCCGGACCAGAATGTCCCGTTCTGAACCGTCGCCCGGTCAGGCATCCGGCGGTAGCGCCGGGGCGGGCGGGGTGCTCACCATCGATCTCGGCGCGATCGCCGCCAACTGGAAGCTGCTCTCGGGCCGCCTCGCGCCGGGTGCCGTCTGCGGCGCCGTGGTCAAGGCCGACGCCTACGGGCTCGGCCTCGCGCCGGTCGCGCGCGCGCTCTTTGCCGCGGGCTGCCGGACATTCTTCGTCGCCCTGCCGGGCGAGGGCGTCGCCCTGCGCCGAATCCTGCCCGACGCCGAGATCTGCGTGTTCAACGGCGTCGATGCGGGCTCGGCCGCGGATCTCGCGGCGGCCGGCCTGACGCCCGTGCTCAATCACCTGGGACAGGTCGAGGACTGGCGTCAGGCGGCAGGCCGCGTCGGACGTGCCCTGCCCGCCTGGCTCCATGTCGATACCGGCATGACCCGCCTCGGTTTCGATGAGAGCGAGGTGGCCGTCCTGGCGGACGACCCGGGGCGGCTTTCCGCCATCGCGTTGCGCGGCGTCATGAGCCACCTCGCCTGCGCCGACCAGCCCGATCACCCGCTCAACGGCGAACAGCGCGGCAGCTTCGATGCGGCCCTGGCGCGCCTCGGGACGCCCCTTGCGCGCCCCGAAACGGGCCTTGCGCGCCCGGAAACGGGCCTTGCGCGCCTCGGGACGGGCCTTGCGCGTGCCGAACCGGGCTTGGCGCGTGCCGAAACGTCCCCTGGCGTGCGCCGCAGCCTCGCCAATTCCTCGGCCATCTTCCTCGGGGCGGACTTTCATTACGATCTGGCCCGCCCGGGAGCCGCTCTCTACGGCGTCGCGCCGCTGGCCGATGCGCCCAACCCGATGGCCCAAGTCGTTGCCCTGAAAGGCAAAATCCTGCAGACCCGGCGAATTGACACCCCCCGGAGCGTTGGTTATGGTGCGACGCACCGGGCCGAGCGCGGCCGCATCATCGCCACCGTGGCGGTCGGATACGCCGACGGTTACCTGCGCTCCCTCTCCGGCACGGCCCGCGCCCATGTGGGCCAGAACAGCGTGCGAGTCATAGGGCGCGTGTCCATGGACCTTCTCACCATCGATGTGACGGACGTGCCTGAAAACGCCGCGCGTCCGGGCGCCTTCGTCGACCTGATCGGGCCGCATCACACGGTCGACGAGCTTGCGCGCGAAGCCGGCACCATCGGATACGAAATCCTCACCTCGCTTGGCCAGCGCTTCACGCGCCACTACGTCGGGGAAGGCGCATGAGCAGCGCCGGCACGCAGATCCGCCAAACCCTGGTCGAGCGCATCTGCGCGCCCGTGGGACGCGTGTTCCTCTCCTTCCTTGCCAACCTCGGCGCCATCGCCATCTTCACCGGGCGCGCGCTGATCCATTGCGTCACCCCGCCGTTCTATTGGCGGCTCGTCGTGCGCCAGATGGTCGACATCGGTTACTACTCCCTTCCGGTCGTCGGCATGACCGCGATCTTCACGGGCATGGTTCTGGCGCTGCAAAGCTATTCCGGTTTCGCGCGGTTCTCCGCCGAAGGCGCGGTCGCCACCGTCGTCGTCCTGTCGATGACCCGCGAACTCGGCCCCGTGCTGGCCGGCCTGATGGTGGCGGGACGCATCGGCGCCTCGATGGCCGCCGAAATCGGCACCATGCGCGTGACCGAGCAGATCGACGCGCTGACCACGCTGTCGACCAATCCCTACAAGTACCTGGTGGCGCCGCGGCTGATCGCGGGCCTGACCATGATGCCGCTTCTCGTCGTCGTCGCCGACATCATCGGCGTGTTCGGCGGGTTCCTGATCGGCGTCAACAAGCTCAACTTCAATCCGGCCAACTACCTGACCCGCACCTTCGAATTTCTCGAAACGAAGGACGTAGTGTCGGGCCTCGTGAAGGCGGCGTGCTTCGGATTCGTCATCTCGCTGATGGGCTGCTATCACGGCTACAATTCGCGCGGCGGCGCGCAGGGCGTGGGCACGGCGACGATCAATGCCGTCGTTTCGGCCCTGATCCTGATCCTGATATTCAATTACCTGATCACGGAACTGTTCTTCTCGAAATGATCGAGCCGAAACACATCAAGATCCGGGTCCGCAACCTGCACAAGGCCTTCGGACAGAAGGTCGTGCTCAACGGTCTGGACCTGGACGTGGCGCGCGGCGAATCGGTCGTCGTCATCGGCGGTTCGGGCACCGGCAAGTCGGTGCTGCTCAAATGCATCCTCGGCCTCATCCGGCCCGACAGCGGCTCGATCCAGGTCGACGGCAAGGAAATAACCGAACTGTCGGGAACCGAGCGCGACCAACTGATGCTCAAATTCGGCATGCTGTTCCAGGGATCGGCCCTGTTCGACAGCCTGAAGGTCTGGGAAAACGTCGCCTTCGGCCTGATGCAGGCGCGCGGCATGGAGCGCGAAAAGGCACACGAGATCGCCATCACCAAGCTGGCCCAGGTCGGCCTGGCGCCGGAGGTGGGCGAATTGAGCCCGGCGGAGCTTTCCGGCGGCATGCAGAAGCGCGTGGCGCTGGCCCGCGCCATCGCCGCCGAGCCCGAGATCATCTTCTTCGACGAACCCACGACCGGGCTCGATCCCATCATGGGCGACGTCATCAACGACCTGATCGTCAAATGCGTGCACGACCTGGGCGCCACGACGCTGTCGATCACCCACGATCTGGCCAGCGCGCGCAAGATCGCGCACCGCATCGCCATGCTGCACGGCGGGAAGATCATCTGGTCCGGGCCGGTGGAATCCATCGACCGGTCGGGCAACGATTACGTCGACCAGTTCATCCATGGCCGCGCCGAGGGGCCGATCAAGATGCAGGTGTCGCGATGACGCCCGGCGCGATGCCCGCCAGACGGCCGGCCTGACGGTGGCCCGGGCGCAGCCCCGCTACGTCTGCCAGGAATGCGGCGCCGAGCACCGCAAATGGGCGGGCCGGTGCGAATCCTGCGGCGCCTGGAATTCGATCGTCGAGGAGGCCCCGGCCGCCCCCGTCGCCGCCGGCGTGCGGGCACCCAAGAAGGGCCAGAAGCTCGCCCTCGAAGGGCTCAAGGGCTCGGCCGCCATGCCCGAGCGCAGGCTCACCGGCATTTCCGAACTCGACCGCGTGCTCGGCGGCGGCCTCGTCCCCGCTTCCGCCGTTCTGGTCGCCGGCGACCCCGGCATCGGCAAGTCGACCATCCTGTTGCAGGCCTGCGCCGCGCTGGCCGACCGCGGCCAGGCCACGCTCTATGTCTCCGGCGAAGAAGCGACCGACCAGCTTCGCATGCGCGCGGCGCGCATCGGGCTTGCCGATTCCGCCGTGAAGCTCGCCGCGGCGACGTCCGTCGCCGATATCGTCAGCACCATCGAAACGCTCTCCGGGGCAGATGCGCCCAGGCTGGTCGTCATCGATTCGATCCAGACCATGCATGTCGACGGCATCGATTCGGCGCCGGGCACGGTCAGCCAGGTGCGCGGCTCGGCCCAAGTGCTGATCGCCGCCGCCAAGCGGCGCGACCTCGCCCTCATCATGGTCGGCCATGTCACCAAGGAAGGCCAGATCGCCGGCCCCCGCGTGCTCGAGCACATGGTCGACACGGTGCTCTACTTCGAGGGCGAACGCGGCCACCAGTTCCGCATCCTGCGCGCCGTCAAGAACCGCTTCGGCCCGACCGACGAGATCGGCGTGTTCGAAATGTCGGACGGCGGCCTGGCCGAAGTGAAGAACCCCTCCGCCATGTTCCTCGGCCGTGATGGCGCTGCCGCCGGTGGCCCGGTTCCTGGCGCCGCCGTCTTTGCCGGCATCGAGGGGACGCGGCCCGTGCTGGTCGAAATTCAGGCCCTCGTCGCCCCTTCCACCCTGGCAGCGCCCCGGCGCGCGGTCGTCGGCTGGGATACGGCGCGCCTCGCCATGGTGATCGCCGTGCTGGATGCGCGCTGCGGCCTGGCGCTTTCCGGCCACGACGTCTATCTCTCGGTTGCCGGCGGGCTCAGGGTGTCGGAACCCGCCGCCGACCTCGCGGTCGCCGCGGCGCTCGTCTCATCGCTCGCCGACCAGCCGGCGCCCGAGGCCACGATGTTCTTCGGCGAGATCGGCCTGTCGGGCGAGGTGCGCCCGGTGGGCGCGCGCGAGCCGCGCCTGCGCGAAGCGGCCAAACTCGGCTTCACCACGGCCATCGTGCCGCCCGAGCCCGGACGCGGGGCCAAGGGCCGGGCCCCGGCCGGTCTCAGGACGCTGGAACTCAAGACGCTCGCCGAACTGCTGCCGCTCTTCGGCATCGATGCGCGCCGCCGCGCACCGGGAGGGCCGCGGCGGCCCCCGGCGCGCCGCCGCGAGGAAATGGAGGACTAGATGGCCGGCGAACACATCACAGACCTCGTCGTCATCGGCATC
>CAXRES010000216.1:0-9489 GCA_964229575.1 Alphaproteobacteria bacterium | reverse complement strand
CATGCTGCCCGTCGCCTTCGGCGCCGGGATTTATCAGATCAACGTTGTGATCGAAGTCATCATCGCGTCGTTCCTGCCGGCGGGCGCCATCTCGTTCCTTTATTACGCCGATCGCGTCAACCAGCTGCCGCTGGGCGTCATCGGCATCGCCGTGGCGACCGCGCTCCTGCCGTTGATGAGCCGGCAGATCCGCGCCGGCAACGAGGCCGAGGCGCTCGCCGATCAGAACCGCGCCATCGAATTCGCCGCCTTTCTGACGGTGCCGGCCGCGCTCGCCCTGATCGCCGCGGCCCAGCCGATCATCGCCGGCCTGTTCGGCCGCGGCCTGTTCGGGCCGGGCGCGCAGGAAGCGACGGCCCTGGCGCTGGCCGCCTATGCCATCGGCCTGCCCGCCCATGTCCAGGTCAAGGTACTGGCTACCGCCTTCTTCGCGCGCGAGGACACGGCGACGCCGGTCAAGGTCGGCGTCGTGGCATTGGTGACGAACCTCGTCGTGGCGCTCGCCCTGATGCGGCCGCTCGGCCATGTCGGCATCGCGCTCGCCACATCGGCAGCCGCCTGGATCAACGCCGGGATGCTCGCCTGGCTGCTCGTCCGGCGGGGCCGCCTCGCCCCGGACGCGAGACTCCGGCGCAAGCTGCCGCGCATCGTGCTCGCCTCCGCGGTCATGGCCGGCGTCGTCGCCGGCGTCAATTTCGCCTTGCCGGACGCCGTCGCCTGGCGCGAAGGGGCGCGGTTCGCCTATCTGGCGGGCCTTGTCGCCCTGGGCATGGCGCTTTACGGCGTGCTGGCCATCTTGAGCGGCGCCATCACCCGGGCCGAGCTGCGCGCCGCGCTCGTCCGGCGTCCAGCCGGCCCGGCGTCCAGCCCGGCGCCGCAACCGCCCGCGGCCTGAGCGCCCCCGGGCCGTCCCCGCGTCGCTTGACCCAGAAGCGGATTTGAGGCGATAAACCCGCCGTCTGGGGGCAAGAGCGGACCATGAACCGAATCTTTTCAGGCGTGCAGCCGACCGGGAACCTGCATCTCGGCAATTATCTGGGCGCGATCCGCAACTGGGTCGCGCTCCAGCATGACTACGACTGCATCTTCTGCATCGTGGACCTTCATGCCCTGACGGTCGCCCAAAGGCCGGAGGAGCTGCGCGCCAACACGCGCGAAGTGACGGCCGCCTATATCGCCGCCGGCATCGACCCCGACCGCTGCATCATCTTCAACCAGTCGGCGGTGCCGGGACATTCGGAACTGGCCTGGCTGCTCGGCTGCATCACGCCCTTGGGCTGGCTCAACCGCATGACCCAGTTCAAGGAAAAGGCCGGGCGGCACCGCGACAACGCGGGCCTCGGCCTCTATTCCTATCCCGTGCTGATGGCCGCCGACATCCTTCTCTACAAGGCGACCCATGTGCCGGTGGGCGAAGACCAGAAGCAGCACCTGGAACTCGCCCGCGACATCGCCGGCGCCTTCAACCGCCAGTACGACACCGAGTTCTTCCCCCTGCCCGAGCCGCAGATTCTGGGCGAGGCGACCCGGGTGATGAGCCTGCGCGACGGCAGCGCCAAGATGAGCAAGTCCGATCCGTCGGCCTATTCGCGCATCAACATGACGGATGACGCCGATACCATCGCGCTCAAGGTACGCAAGGCCAAGACCGACCCCGATCCGCTGCCGACCGAGGTCGCGGGGCTGGAAAGCCGCCCCGAGGCGGCCAATCTGGTCAATATCTACGCCGCGCTTTCCGGCGTCAGCCGGAGCGCGGTGCTCGCCGAATTCGGCGGCAAGATGTTTTCGGCCTTCAAGCCGGCGCTGGCCGATCTGGCGGTTGCCAAGCTCGGTCCCATCGGCGCCGAAATGACGCACCTGCTCAAGGACCGCGGCCTGATCGACGGCATTCTGCGCAAGGGGGCCGAACGCGCCGGCGAAATCGCCCGCGCCAATATGGCGCAACTGCACGACATCATCGGCATCCTCAGGCCCTGACGGCGCTTGCGCGCCCGCCTCGGGACCACCGCCGGACCGCCCCGTTTTTTCTTGCGATTCGGGTCGTGGGGGGGCACAAGGAAAACAGCCCCGTGAGGTCGCTTTCCGAAACCTGGGCCAGGGAAGCCGGTGGCCTGAGAACATGCAGATTTATCTGCCCATCGCCGAAATTTCCGTGAACGTCTTCCTGTTGCTCGGGATGGGCGGCGCGGTCGGTTTCCTGTCGGGCCTGTTCGGCGTCGGCGGCGGGTTCCTGATGACGCCGCTCCTGATCTTCACCGGCATCCCCCCCGCCGTCGCCGTGGCGACCGAGGCGAACCAGGTGGTCGCCGCCTCGGCTTCGGGCGTGCTCGCGCACTGGCGGCGCGGCAACGTCGATTTCAAGATGGGCACGGTGCTGCTGGTCGGCGGCGTCGTCGGGTCGGTGTTCGGCGTATGGCTCTATTCGGTGTTGCGCAGCCTCGGCCAGCTCGACCTCGTGATCGCACTCAGCTACGTGATTTTCCTCGGCATCATCGGCTCGCTGATGCTGGCCGAATCGGTCCGCGCCATCCTGCGGCGCAAGACGTCCGGCGCCGGCGGGCGCAAGCTGCACCAGCATACCTGGCTGCACGGACTGCCGTTCAAGATGCGCTTTCGCAAGTCGAAGCTCTACATCTCCGCCCTGCTGCCGCTGACCATCGGCGCCTTCGTCGGCATCCTGTCGGCGATCATGGGCGTGGGCGGCGGCTTCATCATGGTGCCGGCCATGATCTACGTGCTCGGCATGCCGACGATCACGGTGATCGGAACCTCGCTGTTCCAGATCATCTTCGTCACGGCGACGGTGACGTTCCTGCAGGCCTGGCACAACTACACGGTCGATATCCTGCTGGCGCTGATCCTGCTGGCGGGCAGCGTCGTCGGCGCCCAGTTCGGCTCGCGTTTCGCCGGCCGCCTGCCGGGCGAACAGCTGCGCGGGCTGCTTGCGCTCATCGTTCTGGCGGTGGGCCTGGTGATCGTCTACGGGCTGGTGACGGCGCCGAGAGACGCCTTCTCCCTCGGCCCGGCGGGGGCGGTCTGATGTTTGCGCGCGCCCAGATCAGGCCGGCGCTCGCTGCCATTCTGTTCGCCCTGGCCGCGCTGAGCTGCGCGCCGGCGGCGCGCGCCCAGCAGGTGGTGGCCGACCTGTCGCGCCACCTCGTGGCCATCACCACCGGATTCATCGGCACCGAGGTCCTGCTGTTCGGCGCCATCGACGGCGACGGCGACGTCATCGTCGTCGTGCGCGGCCCGGAACGGCCCGAAGTCGTGCGCCGCAAGGACCGCATCGGCGGCATCTGGATCAACGCCGATACGATGACCTTCGCTTCGGCGCCGGCGTTCTACGCGGTGGCCGCATCCAGACCGGTGGGAGAGGCCGTCTCCCAGCGGCTGCTCACGCGCCATCGTATCGGCACGGAATTCCTCGATCTCAGGCCCGATCGCCGGGTCGACGCCAAGACTCTTGCCGATTTCCGCAGCGGCCTGATCCGCAACAAGGTGCGCCAGGGGCTTTATCTGGACAAGCCCGCGCCGGTGACGTTCCTCGGCAACCGGCTGTTCCGCACCAATCTCTATTTTCCGGCCAACGTGCCGACCGGCACCTACACGGTCGAGGTGCTGCAGGTCCACCAGGGCCGGGTGGTCAGCGCCCAGACGACGCCGCTGCTGATTTCCAAGATCGGGGTCGGGGCGGAGGTCTACCGCTTCGCACACCGCTATTCGGCCCTCTACGGCCTGATCGCAATTCTTATCGCGCTGGCGGCGGGCTGGGCCGCAGGTGCCATCTTCCGAAAGGCGTGAGCCATGGCAGAGACCCCCTCAGGCGCGGCGAGCCGGGAACGCATCTTCCTGGTCGTCGTCGACAATACGGTGGAGCATCGCAAGGCGCTGCGCTTTGCGTCCCTGCGCGCCCGCAAGACCGGCGGCCGGGTGGCGCTCTTGTATGTGATCGAGCCGGCCGAGTTCCAGCACTGGGTCGCGGTGGAGAACCTGATGCGCGAGGAGCGCCGCCAGGAGGCCGAGGACCTCCTGCACTCGGTGTCCTCGGAAGTCCAGAAGCTGTCCGGCATGACCCCCGTGTTCTACCTGCGCGAGGGCAAGGTCGGCGACGAGCTGCTCAAGCTCATCCAGGAGGAAAAGAGCATCTCCATCCTGGTGCTCGCCGCCGGCACCGACAAGAAGGGCCCCGGCCCGCTGGTGACCCAGCTCGGCAAGATGTCGGGCAGCCTGCCCATCCCGGTCACCATCGTGCCCGGCAACCTGTCGGACGAGGAAATCGACGGCCTGACCTAATACTCCCGGCCTGTGGCGGCGGCGCAACAAACCGATGCGATCTTGCGTTTGTCGCCAAGGCCTTGAACAAATCTTTCGGCGCCCCAGGCCTACCCGGCAAGATTAAGGTTAACACGCTGATTTTAAATAATAAGATTGCCTTGATTTTGAATCGATTTCTGATCACCTTCTCCTCGTGACCGTCACCGGGGCGGCCTTGGTTTCGCCCCAAGTCCGTGGCAGGGTCCCCGACCCCGCCCGCCGGGCTGATGTGGAGACAGATGGAACGCAGATGTTCATCCAGACGGAACAGACACCCAATCCCGCCACCCTCAAGTTCATTCCCGGCCGCGCCGTGATGGACCAGGGCACCGCGGATTTTCGCGCGCCGACGTCGGGGGCCTCGCCGCTCGCCGACCGGCTGTTCGCCGTGGACGGGGTGGCCGGGGTTTTCCTCGGCGCGGATTTCATCTCCGTGACCAAGGCGGAAGGCGGGGACTGGGCGGCGCTCAAGCCGATGGTGCTGGGCGCCATCATGGAACATTACACCTCCGGCCGGCCCGCCGTCGTCGCGGACGCCGCGGTTTGCGGAGAGGACGAGGGCGCCGACAGCGACATCGTCGTGCAGATCAAGGAATTGCTGGATACCCGGGTGCGTCCCGCGGTGGCCCAGGACGGCGGCGACATCGTTTTCCGCCGCTATGAGGACGGGATCGTTTACCTGCGGATGCAGGGGTCGTGCTCGGGCTGTCCCAGCTCGTCGGCGACCCTCAAGATCGGCATCGAAAACATGCTGAAGCATTACATTCCGGAGGTCAGGGAAGTCCGCCCCGCGGAATAAGGGCCGAAGGCCCGGACGGGGTGGAAGGCGTGGCCCGTGCGTCGGTTCGGCGCGCAGGCGGTAAAAGGATTGGTCGGTTGGGGACGGCCTTTTTCGCGATCTGAAAGGATTGATGGAAATGGCAAGGACAGAAATGACGAGGGTATTCGACGGGCTGCGAATCTTCGCGGCCGGGATCAAATCCGCCGGCGCCTCCATCGGCGCCCGCTTCAGGGATCCGAAGATCGGCGTCAGCGCGGCCATCGTCGGCGCGGTGGCGCTCGCCATCGCCGTGTCGCCGGCGCCGTCGCCGGTGCCCGCATCCGACGACGGGCTCTGGTACGACGCCGACGGCCGCCTGGTGATCGAGAGCCGTTTCGCCCCGTCGGGCGGCCCGCTCGCGCTTCGCGCCATGCACAAGCCCAAGGGCGTGACCGTGGTGCCGGGCAGCGCGGGCAAGCTCTACAAGGATTTCCGCTCGATCGGCTACAAGCTCGAAGACGTCATGGCCGGCACGGAAAACGTGCCGCGCGTGTTCGTCAAGATGATGCCGCGCGATCTGCGGCGCCTCGATTCGATCGAGACGCGCAAGGAAGTCTTCATCAAGACGATGCTGCCGCTGATCCTGCGCGTGAACGAAGAGCTGCGCCTGACCCGCACCCGCATCACGGAACTGAATGCCCGCCTCAAGGAAGGCGGCGTGCTGACGCGCGCCGAAGGCCAGTGGCTCGCCGCGCAGTACGAACGACATGACGTGAAGCCGGGCAATATCCGCCTGTTGCTGCGGCGCGTCGACGTCATTCCTCCGTCGCTGGCGCTCGCCCAGGCGGCCGAAGAATCGGGCTGGGGCACCTCGCGCTTCGCGCAGGAAGGCCGCGCCCTGTTCGGCCAGCGCACCCACGCCGAAGGTACCGGCCTTATTCCCGAGGCTCACGCCGAGGAAGCCGGCATCAAGGTCAAGTCCTTCGACGAACTGCTCGAAGCGGTGCGCTCCTACGCGCGCAATCTGAACACGCACAACGCCTATGCCGATTTCCGGTTGATGCGCGCCAAGATGCGCGAACAGGCTCGCGACGTCAGCGGTTTCAACTCCATGCGACTCGTCGAAACGCTGGAAAGCTATTCCTCGCGCGGGCGCGATTACATCAACAGCATCAAAACGATCATCCGCGTGAACAACCTGCGCCGTCTCGACGGCGCAAGGCTGTCGGAAAACGTGCCGACGCAGGTCACTCGCCTCGGCGCCTGATCGCGGGCGACGTCTTCAAACGATCAAGGCCCCCGGCGCGCCGGGGGCCTTTTTCTATCGCGCGCCCGGTTCAGGGCGCGGGATCTTCCGCTTTCCGCCTCATTGCGCGGGCTCTTTCTTTTGGCGCGTCAACGCGCCGGCGGCCGCGGCACGTAAAACTGGTAGCCGAACCAGCGCCAGCGTCCGTCGGCTGCGGGTAGCGTGCAGTTGATGCGCGCCCGCCCGGGCCTGAGCGCCGATGGCAGCCGCACCTCGATGCGCCGCTCGCCCAGCCGTTCGACGGCGAGCCGGCCATGCTGGGACGAATAGCAGCCCAGCCGGTTCACCCGCGGCACACCTTCGCCGACCGTGAAGCCGAAGGGCGGCGGGTTGGTCTGCGGTACCGGATCGGTGGGGTTCACGTCGGTCGCGTAAAGCGGCAGGGCATTGGCCAGCATGCGGAAGCGTTCCATGGAGCCGTAGGATTCATTGATCGCGAAGCGCGGCAGGTAGTGCATGTCGGCCTGCGCGTGCAGCACGCCCGAATGCTGGCCGAAGGCGGCGACGAAACCGGCCTTGCGCGCGGCGGCGATGACCTTGCCCGAAGCCTCGCCGTAAGGGTAGGCCATGAGCCGCGGCCGGATGCCGAGTTCCTTTTCCAGCGTCGCCTGGGCCTTGGCGAATTCCTCGGCGACGCGCGCTTCGCCCTGTTCGGGAAGGTGGGCATGCGTCACCGAATGATTGCCGATGCCGACGCCGCCCTTCATCAGTTCGCGAACCTGGTCCCAGGTCATGTATTCGCCGCCCGGCGCGCTGGCGATCTGGCCGGTGGCGAGGAACAGCGTCCAGGGCAGTTTCGCCGCCCTGAGACGCGGCCACAGCTCGCGATAGACGGAGGAGAACGCGTCATCCACCGTGATCGCGACGGTGCGGTCGGGCAGCTTTCGCCCCGTGCGCAGGGCCTCGACCACTTCGGACAGCGCGATCACGTTGTACTTGCCGGAAGCCAGTTCCTTGATATGCGCTTCGAGCTGTTCGATGCGGGTATTGGTCGACGGATATTTCGCCTCGGCGATGCGGTGGTACATGATGACCACGGCGTGCGAACGGGCCTCATCGACGGCGTCGAGCTTCGGCGCCTGCGCGCGCGCCGGCGGCGCGAACAGAAGCGCGAGCAGCGTCAATGCGATGGCCGTGCGACGATGCCGGACACGGTTCCTGAAGCGGTTGCTTGGCATGGGCATTCCCCCCGAATTCCCGCCTGGACGGGACCGAGATTAGGGGGGCCGCCTGTCCGCTGACAAGAAAATGTGAGAGTTCTTCGACGGCGCCCTGTCGGCGGCGCGATCGCTTCAGCCCTGCGGCATCATCGGCCGCGCCAGCGCCCGGTCGGAAACCAGCGGAAAACGCCGGGAATCGAACATCTGGTAATGCCACCATTCGTTCCGGTAGAAGTCCCAGCCCGCCGCCGTCATCAGCCCGATCAGCAGGTGGCGATTGCGCGCCGCCTCGGGCGAAATGCCGCGGCTGGCGTGGTGCGAAAGCGGGGTGAAGGCATCGAAAGCCGTGCCCATGTCGAGAGCGCGCCCCTGGCCGTCGATCAGGGTCAGGTCTACGGCGGCGCCGCGCGAATGGGGCGAGCCGCGCCGGGGATCGGCCAGAAATTCGGGATCGGGCGTATGGTTCCACAGCACCCATTGCGCCTCGGCCGGGCGGAAAGCGTCGAAAATACGCAGGCGCAGGCCGATGTCTGCGGCCAGTTCCGCAGCACGCGCCAGCAGCCTCGCCGCTTCCTCGTGCAGGTAGCATCCGGGCCGCGCGTAGACCGGCTTGCCGGTGAAGTTCTCGGCGGTGGCGTAGGCGATGGCGACATCGACATCGAAGCCGGGCGGGCCGATCTCGACCAGCGCCGCCCCTTCGGTCAGGATGACGGGCGTTTCGTTCATGGTTGTTTACTCTAGCACGCGGGTGCGGCGATATTGAACGCCATGAAGACGGTTCTCGGCATCGATGCATCGACCACGGCCTGCTCGGCGGCCCTGATCGACGACGGGCGTATCATCTCATGGCGCTTCGAGGCGATGGAGCGCGGCCAGGCCGAGCGGCTCAACCCGATGATCGGCGAAGTCATGGCCGATGCCGGCTGCGCCTTCGTGGATTTGTCGCTGGTCGCCGTCACGACTGGCCCCGGCGCCTTCACCGGCATCCGCATCGGCCTCGCCTGCGCGCGCGCGATCGCCCTGGCGACGGGCGTCCCGCTTGCCGGCGTCACCAGCTTCGCCGCCCTTGCGCGCGCCATTCCCGAAAGCGAACTGGAGGAAGCGCGGTGCAATGCCCGCGAAATCCTGGTCTGCGTCGAAGGGAAGCGGCGCGATGCGTTCGTGCAGCGATTCGATGCGGCGCTTCGCCCAACGGGCGAAGCAGGTGCGCTCGATGCCGCGGCCGCCGCCCGCGCTCTCGCAGAAGGATCCTTCCTGATCGCCGGCGACGGCGCGGCGCGGCTCGCGCCGGCCTTCGCGCAGACGGACGGGCGGGTTCGTTTTTCCGCCGCCGCCGGGCCGCCCGATGCACGGCATGTCGCGGCGCTGGGCGCCGCCGGCGGACCATCATTGCTGCCGCCGCGCCCCTATTACATCCGGCCGCCCGATGCGCGGCTGCCGGCCCGAACCTGACACGATGGACCGTTCGCAGACAAAGATCGCCCTTGTCGATGCGACGATGGCCCATGGAAATGCCGTTTCGGCGCTGCATACCGCCTGCTTCGACGAAGGCTGGTCGCCCTACACCGTGCGTCAGGTGATGAACATGCCGGGCACTTTCGGCCTGCTCGCGGTGCCCGAAGACCTGAGCGCGCCGGAGCCCGACCTCGCCGGCTTCCTTCTGGCGCGGATCGCGGCCGGCGAATGCGAAATTCTGTCGCTTGCCGTGCGCGAAGGCTGGCGCGGCTTCGGCATCGGGCGGGCGCTGATGGAAGCGGCGCTCGCGCGCGCTCGCGCGCTGGCCGTCCAGTCGGTTTTCCTTGAGGTGGCCGAGGACAATGCCGCGGCGCAGGCGCTCTACCGCGCGCTCGGCTTCGCCGCCGTCGGCCGGCGGCGCGACTATTACAAGCGCCGATCAGGGCCGCCGGTGGCGGCGCTCACCTTCGCCCTGTCGCTTGCCCCGTGAGGGG
>CAXRES010000215.1:0-3017 GCA_964229575.1 Alphaproteobacteria bacterium | reverse complement strand
ACTGCCCGAAACGCCCAGCGTGCCCAGCAGACTGTCGTCGGCCACGTCGAAGAACAGCCCGCGGAGGTCGCCGATCATCCCGTCGCCGTCGCCCGCGTTGCTCACGCTGAACAGCAGCGTGCCGTCCGCCTGTTCGGTGATGGTGATCGTCGCCGGCGCCATCTGGTCCGTGCCGGTCTGGGTATTCAGCGTGAAAGTCAGAGAGCGCATGGGGAAACCACTCCGGGTGGTCAATTGCTGCGGTCCGGGAGGCCAGCAGAATGGCGCTCTAATAACGCATTTAGCTAAAGAGTCACTCTAATTTTATATATTTATAGTTAATTCTTCTTGGATATGGAAAATGTATGCACATTCGTCTGCCGCTCAGGAAAGGACAAGGTCAGGCGGTACCCTGTACTGGCCCCCCACGCATTTTTGACCCCATCCCCATATTCCCCGCCCCGCGTCGCAAAAAGGCCCGGCGGGATGCGCCGGGCCTGCGGGATTTGCCGATGATTTTCCGGATTGGTCGGGGAGAGAGGATTCGAACCTCCGGCCCCCACGTCCCGAACGTGGTGCTCTACCAGGCTGAGCTACTCCCCGGATAAGGCCCGCCCTTATATACCGGGGCGGAAGGCCGCGCAACGGCCGGGACAGCCCGGACAAAGCCCCCCTACGGGGGGCCCGGTCCGGTGCAACCCGCGCCGCGGCTAGCCGTACGCCCGGCGCGGCCGATCCGCGGTTTCCGAGAGCTTGTCGAGCAGGTAATCGAGGCTTTCCGAATCTATTCCGGCGAGGTTGACCCCTGCCCCGGCACAGCGCGTGAGCACGCGTTCGATGATGCGCCGGCGATAGCGTTCGCGGTCGTGCGGCTCGCCGTCGAAATCGACCTCGTCGGCGACCTCGACCGCGGCCAGCGCCACCGGGAACATGGAAACGGGCAGGTGGGCCTTGTCCCACAGGGCCTGCAGGCCGCGACGGCCTTCGTCGTGGGCCAGGACCTGGACATTGAGCAGCGGCAGTCTGGCGATGTGGGCGAGCGCCGCCTCGAAGAAGGCGAGATCGCCCATGCAGACGCCGCGCAGGATGATGGACGGAGTGAGGCGACCGTGTTCGGCGAGGGCGCGCACCAGACCCTGCGCATCGCCGATGCCGAAGCGCGGGTCGACAAGGCTGAGCGTGGCGCGTTCGCGCACCTGCAGGACGAGATCGGAAAGATCCTCGTTCGACGAACGGCTGTCCGCCGCAAGCTGCTGTTCGAGGCTTTGCGCCGCGAGCGAAACAAGCCGTTCTGCGACCGACAGGGGAAGCAGGCCGCGGCGCGTCACTGCGCCGGTGACGGCGGGCACGTTCCCGTGCCGGTCGAGCACGTTCCCGAAGGCGCTTTCGCTGACCGCGGCGCCCGGGTTTTCCATGACCTTGGCGACCACCCTGGCGTTGCCCTGTTCGACCAGAGTTTCGGTCACCTTTTCCGAGATCGTGCGGCGCTCGGCGATGGCGCCCTGCTTGCTTTCGCCGGAACTGCGGATGATTTCGATGAGGTCTTCGTCGGTCAGCAGTTCGGAGGATCGCAGCATCGGCCGGGCGATGGCATCCTCGTCGCGCGCCAGCCTGAGGACCAGATCGTGGGAAATATCGGCGCAGTCCTTGAGATGTTCGGCCAGGGCCGCGCGGACCCGCGCTTCGGCGTCCTCGACCATGATGCTGAAGATTTCGAGCGCGATTTCGCGCTCGGCCGGACCGAAGGCGCCGTCGTGATATTCGCCGGCGATCTTCGCCGCCGTCGCCGCGCGGTTCTCGGCGGAAGGATCGGTCAGGAGGCGCTCAAGGTCCTGGTTGGTCAGCTTGCCGGTCATGGGCATTCGCCTGAAAGTGGCACTTTGTTCCATCGTCCCACATGCCGCTTAATCGAACATTAACGCATGGCGGCCCGCCCGGAGTGGTTGCCAAGCGTCCGGCCGGATGCTACTTCAACCGCCGCAAAGGCCGGCAAGTGAGCCCCTGATTCAGAGCCTGGAGGCATGACGGACATGTGGAACAGATTGGTTATGGCGGCTTCGTTCAGCGTTCTCGCTTTTGCCTTGCCCGGCAAGGGCATGGCCCAGGGCGACGTCAAGGCGGGCGAAAAGGCCTTCAGCAAGTGCGCCGTCTGCCACGATATCCGTCCGGGCAAGCACAAGATCGGCCCGAGCCTCGCCGGCGTTTTCGGCCGCAAGGCGGGCGGCGCAGCGGGTTACCGTTTTTCGCCGGCGACCAATTCGTCCAAGGTCGTCTGGAACGAAGACAACCTCGACAAGTACCTCGAAAATCCCCGCAAGCTGATCCCCGGTACGCGCATGGCCTTCGCCGGCGTTCGCTCCAAGAAGGAACGCGACGACGTCATCGCCTACCTTAAGACTCTGAAGTAGGCGCGGATGAATCGAATTGCCGAAGGGCCGGCGGGATGCCGGCCCTTTGCATTTGCGCGCGCCTTCGCGCGCTCAGTTGCCGACGAGGGCGACGGCCTGCGCCCGCGCCGCCACCGCAACCCGCCGCCTCACGAAATTTTGACGGCGGTTGAACCGGCAGCCTAATTGCGCACGACCAGCACGGACAGCTCCGAATGGCGCACCACGCGGGCGGCGTTGGGGCCGAGCAGGTAGTCCTTGAGTTCAGGCCGGTGCGAGGCCATGACGATAAGGTCCGCCTTGAGATCGCGCGCGGCGGCAAGGATCTCCTCGTAGACCGCGCCATGCGCCACATGGCACGAGACCTTTATATTCGGCGAAACCTTCTCGCGGGCCAGCGCCTCCAGGCGGTCGCGCGCCTCGGCCACCGCCTTTTCCTCGAAATCGGGCGGGAAGAAGCTGCCGATCAGGCTGTTGCCGAGTTCCGGCACCACCGTCACCAGATAAAGGCGGGCGCCGAAGATCTGGCAGTATTCGGTCGCGACCGGCAGCGCCCTGGTCCAGGAACTTTCCTGATCGAGATCGATGGGCAGAAGAATCCGCTTGTACATGAGCTTCCCCCTCAGCGAGAGCGGCGCAGGCCGCCTTCCT
>CAXRES010000214.1:0-3029 GCA_964229575.1 Alphaproteobacteria bacterium | reverse complement strand
TTCCGCCTCGCCCAGCGCGTATTCGTGAATGACGTGCAGCGGGTAGTTTTCCTGTCCCATGTGCACGGCGGCGAAGGCGCGCCAGGCGCCGCCCACCGGATAGAAGGTCCTGTCCCTGATGCGCCCGAGCCAGTCGACCCGCGCGATCGCGGCGTCGACGATTTTTTCCGCCTTGCCGACGTCGCCGTCGGTCGCTTCGCGCAGGCGCAGCGCGCCGATCGGCAGCGACGCGCGCTGACCGGGCCTGCCCGCATCCAGCGCCACGATTTCCAGGCTGCCGCCGCCGAGATCGCCCATCATGCCGTCGGCGCCCGGAATGCCCGAAATGACGCCGAAGGCCGAGGTCTCGGCCTCGGTCGCGCCGTCGAGGATGGTGATCGGCGAGCCGAGGACCCTTTCGGCCGCCGCGACGAAGTCCGCGCCGTCCGAGGCGGCGCGCACCGCCTCGGTCGCCAGGGCCTCGATGCGGCGCACGCCCATGGCCCGCATGATCTCGGAAAAGCGCGCGAGATGGGCAAGCGCCGCGGACACCGCCTCGGGATCGAGCCGTCCGGTCTTGCCGAGAGCTTTTCCCAAACCGCAGAGCGTGCGTTCGTTGTAGACCGGCACGGAGGTGCGACCGTCGCCCGAATAGACCACCATTCGAACCGAGTTCGAGCCGATGTCGATGACGGAAACGAGCGGCGCGAGATCGCGGCGCGGGGCGGTCTGAGGGGTTGCCGGCGGCGCCACGCGGATCAGCCCCTGAAGATGAATCGCTTGAGAATGCCGCCCGAAGGCCTGTCCTCGCGCGCCGTGCGCCCCGATAGCGAAGGGTGGGTCAGGAAGTAGTCGTGCGCGCTGAACGGCTCTTCCCCCGGCGCCGGCCGGATGCGGCGGTAGCTGCCATCCGCTTCGCCCATCCAAGTCTGCTGATTATCGCGCATGTTGGCGCCCATGATCTGGTCGAGCACCTGGGCGTGAACCGTCGGGTTTTCGATCGGGATCAGGGTCTCGACCCGCCAGTTGAGGTTGCGCGGCATCCAGTCGGCAGAAGAAATGAAAACCTTGGCCTTTTCCGAGGGCAGCGGGTGCCCCGCGCCGAAACAGGCGATGCGCGAGTGTTCGAGGAAGCGCCCGACGATGGAACGCACCCGGATGTTTTCCGACAGGCCCGGCACGCCCGGGCGCAGGCAGCAGATGCCGCGCACCACGAGGTCGATCTGCACGCCGGCCTGCGACGCCCTGTAGAGATGGTCGATGATGTCGGGATCGACGATCTGGTTCATCTTGGCCCAGATCGCGGCGGGACGCCCGGCCCTGGCGTGGGCGATTTCGTCCTCGATCAGTTGCACCAGGGTTTCGCGCAGGTTCAAGGGCGATGCCGCCATCTTCTCGAACTTCTCGGGCCGCGCGTAGCCGGTCATCAGGTTGAACAGGCGCGCGGCGTCGCGGCAGAGCGCGGGATCGGCGGTGAACAGCGACAGGTCGGTGTAGACCCGGGCCGTTTCGGGGTGATAGTTGCCGGTTCCGAAATGCACGTAGGACCGCAGCCCCGCGCCTTCGCGCCGCGTCACCAGCGAAACCTTGGCGTGGGTCTTGAGGTTGACGAAGCCGAAGACGACCTGCGCGCCGGCGCGTTCCAGATCGCGCGACCAGCGGATATTGGCTTCCTCGTCGAAGCGGGCCTTGAGTTCGACCATCGCAGTGACGGACTTGCCCGCCTCGGCCGCCTCGATCAGCGCCTTGACCACGGGACTGTCCTTGCTGGTGCGATAGAGCGTCTGCTTGATCGACACGACGGACGGATCGCGCGCCGCCTGACGGATGAAGCGCAGAACCACGTCGAAACTTTCGTAAGGGTGGTGGACGATCAGATCCTTTTCGCGGATCGCGGCGAAGGCGTCGCCACCGAAAGCCTTGATGCGTTCCGGAAAGCGCGGCGTGAACGGCTTGAACAGGAGGTCCGGCCGCTCGTCGAGGATGATTTCCTGAATGTCGGAAAGGCCGAGCAGACCATCCACGTCGAACACGTCGGAGCCCGCAACTTTCAGCGCCTGCACCACGAAGGCGCGCAGCGCGGGCGGCATGCGGACGGAGAAGGTCAAGCGGATGACGGACCCGCGGCGCCGGCGTTCGAGCGCCGACGACATGACGCGGACCAGGTCCTCGGCCTCTTCCTCGATCTCGACCTCGGTATCGCGGATGACCCGGAACAGGCCCTGCGCCTCGACATCGAAACCGGGGAACAGTTCGCCCATGTTCAGGCTGATGAGGTTTTCCAGCGTGATGAAGCGGATGGACGAGCCCGGCATGCGGATGAAGCGCGCAACCTGGGACGGCAGCGGCACCAGCGCGCGCATCGGTTCGCCCGTCGCCTGGTGGCGCAGTTGCAGCACCATGCACACGCCGAGGTTGGGAATGAACGGAAACGGATGGGCCGGATCGATGGCGATGGGCGTCACCACCGGGAAGATCTGCTCGATGAAATAGCGCGCAAGCCAGGCGCGCTCCGCCGCTGTGATGTCGTCGCGGCGCACCACGGCAATGCCTTTTTCGGCGAGCGCCAGCCGCAGGCCGCGCCAGCAATCCTGCTGACGCTCCAGCAACTCGGCCGACTTTCGGCTGATCGCGGCGAGCTGGTCCTGCACGGTCATGCCGTCGTCGGAAACGACGCCGTAGCCGGCCTTTATCTGCGCCACCAGGCCGGCGACGCGCACCATGTAGAATTCGTTGTGGTTGGACGCCGAGATGGAGAGGAAGCGCACGCGCTCGAGCAGCGGATTGCCTTCGTTCAGCGCCTCCTCCACCACGCGCTGGTTGAAGGCGAGCCAGGACAGTTCGCGGTTGAGGAACCGGAACGGCGAATCGGCGCTGATGGCGGGAACGGCGACGTTTTCCGCGCGGTCGTTGCGTTCCTTATCGGCTTGGCTCATGGCGTGTCTCCAGGATGTCGCATTGAAGCCCGACAATGCCTAAACTCCGGTTACATCTTCGGGTATCAGTCGCGGTACATCCTATGACCATGAAAGTCTTATATATTTTGCGGC
>CAXRES010000213.1:0-8863 GCA_964229575.1 Alphaproteobacteria bacterium | reverse complement strand
TGGCGCAGCATGATCAGGTCCATCACCTGGCGGGTGCGCGCGTCCTTGATGAAGTCGCTGACCATCGGCACGTCGGACATGGCGGCGGTCTTTTCCAGGCCGACCTGGATCAGGATGTTGATGCGCTTCTTTGTGAACCAGTCGGGGTTCGAGGCGACGAGCGTCGAATAGCCGAGCCCGCAGATGCCCTGAACCTCGCCGCGCTCCAACGCAAGCCGCTGCCCGGAGGTCGAATACCCGGCGATCACCTTGATGTCGGTGCCGAGCAGCGCGTTGAACAGGTACGGCACCTGCGCCGAATTGCCGGTGACGCCGGTGGCCGCCACGGTGAACTGCTTTTCCCGGGTCATCTGCTCGAAGGTCTTCACCGGGCTGGTATGCCAGGTGACGCAGATGTTCTGCAGTTTGCCCATCGAGCCGACCCAGGTCATCCTGACCGCGTCGTACTGCGCCTTCTGGTTGCCGAACAGCCGTTCCGTCAGGTTGGTGTTGTAGACGATGCCGATTTCGGAGCCGTCCTTGGGCGCCGTGTTGTAGAGATACGCCATGGCGCGCAGGCCGCTTGCGCCCGGCATGTTGCGGGCGACGACATTGGGCGTGCCGGGCAGATGGCGGTTGTAATGGCGCATCAGCACGCGCCCGTATGTGTCGTAGCCACCGCCCGCATCGCTCGCGATGATGAAATTGAGACGCTTGGACTTGTAAAAGTCGCTCACCGTATCGGCGCGCGCCGGCGCACCGGGTGCCGCCGCCAGAAGCGTGGCGACGGCCAGAGACAGCGAAATCCTCGGAATTGTCGACATCTTCATCCCCCTGTTCGTCCTGTTGTTTCTTTTTCTCGCGGCCTGCGGCAAGGATGGGACTTGCCCGAAGCGCCAGACAAGGCTAATCGAATCCCAAAGCACCGTCATCACGCGATTGGGCCCCCGCCGGGACCGCGCAAAAGGGCGGGTTTCGAAAGGGGAGGTCCATGCCGATCAGCCGCGCCAACGGCGTCGAAATCAATTACGAGGTCTCGGGCCGGGGCCCGGCCTTCGTCATGATTCACGCCATTCCGTTCGACCACAGCCTGTGGCTCTACCAGCAGGCGCGGTTCTCCACCTGGTTCCGGGTGATTTCCATGGATCTGCGGGGCTTCGGCCGCTCGGCCAAGGTCACGTCCGATTACAGCTTCGAAGACATGGCGCGCGACGTGCTCGGCGTCATGGACGACGAAAAGGTGGACCGCGCCGTCGTCATGGGCTGCTCGATCGGCTCCAAGCTCGCGTTGCTGCTCGGCGGCATGGCGCCCGAGAGGTTTTCCGCCGTCATCCAGGTCGGCGGCAATTCGGGCCCGCAGCCCTTCGAACACCGCATCGAGGGCTACGTCACGCAGCCCTTCTCGTCCTATCGTCGCGAGCATCTGCGCTTCGGTAACCGCGCGGGGTTCGGCGACACGGCCATAGGCCGCTACCTGCACGACATGTTCTCCGAACGCGACGGCTGGCACGATCCGAAAGCCGTCGCCGCGGTATTCCGCGCGCTTTCGGCGGGCGACGCGCGGGGCTATCTCGCCGCCTACAAGCCGCCGACGCTGCTGATCAACGGCGAATTCGACAACGCCCGCCCGCGCGGGGAGGAAACCGCCAGACTCATCCCGGGCGCCGTGCATCGCATCCTGGCCGGCGCGGGCCATGCCTGCATGATCGAAGACCCGGCCGGGTTCGATGCGCTGGTCATCGACTTTCTGCGCGCGCGGGGCTTGATGCCTCCGGCCGACTGACGAACCGGAAAACGAGACAGGACAGGAGGACCCCATGCCCATGTACGGCCATCGCGCGCGGATCGGCTACACTTCGCCGCCGGCGGCAACCGAAGTTTTTCCTTACGAATTCTACAAGATCGTGCCCGACGGCGTGACGCTGGTGCTGCACACGCTGCCGCTGGTCGAGCGCAACAGCGAGGAAGTCGACCGTTCCTACGAGGCGTCCTTGCGCGCCGCCCACGTCATGGCGCGCGCCAGGGTGGATATCCTCTGTTTCGGCGGCCTGCCGATCAACGTCAGCCGCGGCTTCGCCAACGTCGACGACCTGATCGCCGAAACCGAAAAGGAAGTCGGCATCCCCATCACCACGTCGTTCTCCGCCCAGCGCGAGGCGTTCAGGGTGCTGGGCGGCCGCCGGGCCGCCGTCGTACACCCTTACGACGAATCGCATGATGAGCGGCACCTGGAATATGTCCGCGAATTCGGCCTCGAAGCGGCGGGCTGCGCCCGCCATTACGCCAAGTTCGTCGAGCTTGGCATGGTGCCGGAGGAAAAGGCGGTCGAGCTCGGCCGCGAGCTGAAGCGGAAGTTTCCCGACATCGACACGATCTACTATTCGTGTCCGCATTACGCGATGATCGGCGCCATCGACACGCTGGAGAAGGAACTGGGCGTCACCGTCATCCAGCCGCTGCAATCCATCGTCTGGCAGACCTTGCGCCGTTGCGGGGTCAAGGATCGCATCGAAGGATACGGCCGGCTGTTGCGCGACTTCTGAGCTTCGAAACGGGAAGGGCCGGGCGAAACGGGAAGGGCCGGGGAACCCCCGGCCCTCACTCACGCGCGCTACCTGCGGTTTTACGAAGGACAGATCAACCCGGACTACGCTTGGCAAACAGCCAGAGAATGATCGCGATGGCGATCAGGCCGACGAGGCCGTTGTCGCCGAGCGCCTTGATCAGGGCCAGGAGATTGGCCACCACATCGCCGATGAAGGCGACCTTGGGGCCGATCAGGACCTGGACCACGATGCCAAGGGCAATCAGCATGAGGCCGACTTCGACGATCTGGCCGAGCCAACCCTTCACTTTGTCAAGGAATGTCATGCATCCCCCTCCTTCGTGTATCTTCCTCCGGCCGCCTTTTGTTTTTATCGGGTGGCCCGCGGCGGCCTTGGGGTGGAAGATGAGCCTGAAGGACCACCCCAGGACCTACGACTGGTAGGTCCGAAGTTAAAGCGCACAATATATTGGGTAATTTGTCAACATTAATCTGTAAAACACTCCCCGCTTATAAGTCCAGGGCGGGTGCGGTAATCAAAGCGCGGCCGCAAGGAGGCCCCAGCCAATGACCGTGATCATCACCGACGACGACGTGGCCCGGCATCTTTCGATGGGCGACTGCATCCGCGCCATGGATACGGCCTTCCGCGACTTCGCCGCGGGCGATGCCGTCAACCTGCCGCGCGCCCGCTACCAGGCCCGTCATCCCGATCCGGAGCGCAAATACTTCGCCAACGTGCATGTGGGCGCCGTGCCGTCGGCGGGCCTTGCCTGTGTGCGCGCCGGTTCGCAGATCATCAAGCCGCCGTCGCCGACCAACGACCGCCGCCTCTACGAGAATCCGCGCCCGTTCTGCTGGGGCATCGTCATCCTGTTCGACATCGAGACGGCCGAGCCGCTCGCCCTGATGCACGAGTTCCATCTTTCAGGCATGCGCGTCGGCGCCACGTCGGCGCTCGCCGTCGACAGGATCGCGCCGAAGGATGTGAAGACGCTCGGCCTGTTCGGCACCGGCAAGCAGGCCGGTTCCGCCTTCGATGCGATGAACTGCGTGCGCGGGTTCGAACGCGTCGTCGTCTACAGCCCCTCGGCGGAACACCGCGCCGACTTCGTCGCGCGCAAGCGCCAGGAAACCGGCGGCAGGATAGAGATCGTCGATGCCGCCTCGGCGGAAGCCGCGGTCAGGGGCATGGACGTCATCGTCTGCTGCACCACGGCGATGAAGCCGGTGTTCGACGGCGACTGGCTGAAGGACGGCCAGCTCGTTGTATCGATCGCCAATTCGGATTCGACCAACCGCACGCGCACCGAAGTGGACGAGGCGACCTACCGCAAGGCGCGCGCCATCGTGGTCAACGACTGGGAAAGCGTCATCGACAACGACCAGCGGGAGCTTCTCGACCTCATGGATGCCGGCATAGTGTCGCGCGAAAACATCGTCGAGCTTGGCGACGTCGTGGCCGGCAAGGTCGATGTGCGGTCGGGCGGCGAAGGCATCGTCTACTTCAAGAACAATTCGGGCCTCGCCATCCAGTTCGCGGCGGCCGGGCGCATCGTCTACGACCGGGTCATGGCGGAAGGCACCAATCGGCAGATCCCCACCGAATGGCTCGGCACCGACCTTGGCCCGCTTTATGCCGCCGGCTTCCGTCCCTCCCCCTGACCGCGAGAACCAAGTGCCGTCGTCCGAAAGCCTTTCCCGATGAGCGGATTGCAGGTCATCCGCCAGACCTTCGCCAATCGCAATTACCGGCTGTACGTCGTCGGCAACCTGTTTTCCACCTCGGGCAACTGGGTGCAGCGCGTGGCGATGGGCTGGCTGACGTGGGAACTGACCAATTCCGCCGCCTGGCTCGGCGCCATCGCCTTCGCCGACATGTTCCCGACCTTCGTCATCGGGCTGATGGCGGGCGCGCTGGTCGACCGCACGGATTCGATGCGCCTTCTGCGCCTGACCCAAGTGCTGCAGTTCATCCAGGTCGCCGTCATGGCGGCGATGACCTTCATGGGCGTCATCACCGTGTGGTGGCTTCTGTTCTTCGCGCTGGTGCGCGGCGTACTCGTCGCCTTCAACCGGCCTGCGCGCATGACCACGGTCTATTACATCATCGGGCGCGAACATCTGTCTTCGGCCATCGCCATCAATTCGATGATCTTCAATTCCTCGCGCTTCATCGGGCCGGCGCTCGGCGGCGCGCTGACGGCATTGGGCGGCGCCGGCTGGGCCTTCGCCTACAACGCCTGCACCTACCTTGCTTTCGTCGCCATCCTGCTGATGATCAAGATTCCGCCGACCCAGATCGCGGGCAAGAAGAAAACCGGCCTCTGGAAGGATTCCGTCGACGGCGTGCGCTACGCCATGGGGCAGCGTGCCATCCTGTTCCTGCTGATCGTCATGCTGCTCGACAGCATCTTCGTGCGGCCGTTCATCGACCTGCTGCCGGGCTTCGCCGACAAGGTCTTCGGCCGCGGCGTCGACGCCTATTCGACCATGCTGGCGATTCACGGCGTCGGCGCGATGCTGGGCGGCTATTATCTGGCCAGCCGCGGCGGCGTCGCCGGGTTCACTCGGCTCTTGGTGGCGAGCCTGCTGCTGCTGGCCCTTTCGCTGCTGGTCTTCACCACGGTGCATGTCTACTGGGTGGCCCTGCCGGTGATGTTCCTGACCGGCATCGGTTTCGTTATCCAGGGCGTGGCCATCCAGACCATGTTGCAGACCTCGGTTGTGCCGGAGATGCGCGGGCGGGTCATGGGGATCTATGGCGTCGTCGGGCGCGGCGGACCGGCGCTCGGCGCGCTGATCATGGGCTGGCTGTCGGAGTTCTTCGGCCTGCCGTGGACCGTGGGGGCGGGTGCCGTGCTGTGCCTGGTGCTGTGGGCCTGGGCGACGACGCGCCAGAGCCAGTATGTGGCCGAACTCGAGCGCGAGCCGGAAGAAAGCCCCTCCGAGGCCGCCCGCCGCAGGGGGCTGGAATGACCGCCCGGTGCCGTGCCGTCTTTTTTGTTCTCGCCCTGGGCGCCCTGCTTGCGGCCGCGCCCGCCGGCGCGCCGCGCGCCCAGGACTGGCGGCCCGAGAAGATCACGGTGCTGCTCGGCCATGCGCCGGGCGGCAGTTTCGACCGCGCCACGCGCGAACTGGCGAACGGCTGGAGCGTCCGGCTCGGCGCGCCCGTCGTCGTCGTCGCGCGCGGCCGGGCCGGCATGATGCGCGCGGCCGGCGAGTTCGTCCTTGCGCCGCGCGACGGTCGCGTCGTGCTGGCCGGCGATCTCGGCGCGCTGGCGCTCGCCTACGCGCGCAGCCGTCCGACCTGGAACTGGGCGCAGACTTTCGAACACATCGGCGTCTTCGCGGTCGATCCGGTCGTGTTGTTCACCGGCACCGGCAGCGGCCTCGACGATCTCGGCGACGTCAAATCGCAGGCCCGGGGCCAGCCTTATCCGATCGTCGTCGCGGCCTGGGATTCGCTGGAGAACATGGTGCTTCAGGATATCGGCCGGGCCGCCGGGCTGCGCTTCGCCGTGACGCCGGCGGGCGGCGGGCCCGGTCTTGCCGGCGCCGTCACGCGCGGCGTCGTTCGCCTCGGCTTCGGCCGGCTGTCGCTTCTGCGCGAAGCGCGCCGCTCGATCCGCGTTCTCGCCCATGCGCGTGCTTTGGGGCGCGACGTGGCCGGCGGATCGGCGACCCTCGAAGCGGCCTTCGGCGTGACGTCGCCGCCGGTCGGCGCTTTCGCCGCGATCACCGTTCACGCGGGGTTCCAGCGCGACTTTCCCGAGCGCTACGAGCGGCTCAAGCGTGCCCTCGATGCGGCGCGTCAGGAGCCCGACTATATCGAATCTCTGGAAGAACTCGGCCTGACCGTAGAGGGGGCGGAGCAGGCGACCCATCAGGACATGCTCGCCGCGGTGCGCGACTGGTGGGATGCGTCGACGCGCGTCGCCAGCGTGCTGGCCGTCCTGCCCCAACCCGCGCGCACGCGCGGCAAGATCCAGCGCGTCGAGGAAGACGGCCGGCAACTGCGCTATCTCGGCCTTGACGGCAAGACTCATGACCTCAGCGTCGATCCGGAGGACACCGAGGTCACCGTCGCCGGCGCGCTGCCCGCGGGCTCCGATATCCTTCGCGCGCTCAGGCCCGGCATGATCTGCGAGATCACCCGGCCTTCCGCGCTGGCGGTTCAGGCCTCGGCCCTCGCCTGCAAGTAGGCGGCGCTTTTTCGGTTGCGCGGGCCCCCGCGCTTTGGTTGTTTGGCGGGGGAAACAAGGACCGGAATCCGGGAGACCCACATGGCTACGGCCGAAGCCACCCACATCACTGCGGATGCGGCGGCGTTCATCGAAAGAACGACTTTCGCCTCGGTGCCCGAAGAAGCCGTCCGCGTCGCGCGCCGCTGCATCCTCGACGGGCTCGCCCTGATGGTGGCGGGCGGCGCGGAACATTCGGTGCAGATTCTCGCCGCCGAAGCGCTCGACCAGGGCGGCCGACCAGATGCCCTGGTGCTGACCCGCGGACAGGCGCGGGCGCCGGCGCCGATGGCGGCGCGCGTGCTCGGCACCGCCGGCCATGCCCACGACTGGGACGACACGCAGGTCTCGCGCGATCCGCGCCACATCTATGGCCTGCTCACCCACCCGACCGTTCCGCCGCTGGCGGCCGCGCTCGTCATGGCGCAGCGGCTCGGCAACGTGTCGGGCCGCGATTTCGTCGCGGCTTTCGTCACCGGGGTCGAGGTCGAAAGCAAGATTTCCGAATGGATGCTGACCGATCATTACCGCAAGGGCTTTCATTCCTCGGCCACGGTCGGCACCTTCGGGGCCGCCGCCGCGGCGGCGAAGCTGCTCGGTCTCAAGGGGCGCGATCTGCTCAACGCGCTCGGCATGGCGGCGAGCTTCGCGGCCGGACTGCGCTGCAACTTCGGCACCATGACCAAGCCGCTGCACGTCGGCCGCGCCGCCGAAAACGGCGTCACGGCGGCGCTTCTCGCCGCGCGCGGGTTCGAAGCGGATCCCGCCGCCATCGACGGCCCCTGGGGCTTCATGCAGGTGACGGCCGGCGGCCATTACCCGGAAAAGCTCGCCCAGGGTTTCGGCAGGACCTGGTCGATCGCCGATCCCGGCGTTTCGATAAAGCCCTATCCTTCGGGCATCCTCACGCACCAGTCGATGGACGCCATGCTCAGGCTGGTGACGACGCACGACGTGAAGCCCGCCGACGTCGAACGCATCGACTTCTTCGCCGGTTCCAACATCCTCAACCCGATCCGCTATCCGATCGCCGCCGATCATCTGCAGGCGAAATTCTCCATGGCCGCGCTCCTGTCGATGATCGTCATCGCGCGCCGCGCCGGCCGCGCGGAATTCACCGATGCTTTCGTGCAATCGCCCGCCATGCAGGACATGCAGCGGCGCAACGCCTGCCGGCTCGATCCGGCGATCGAGGCCCAGGGCATGGATCTCATCCGTTCCCGCATCGAAGTGACGACGAAATCGGGCGGGCGCCTGGTGCAGGAAGCCGACCTGCGCTACCGCGGCGGACCCGACAATCCGATGACCGATGCCGATCTGGAGGCCAAGGTCGCGGCCTGCGTCGCCGGGCTGATGGACGATGCGCGCCGGGGCCGGCTGACCGCCGCCGTCTGGGGTGTCCTCGATATGGCGGATTCGGCCCGGCTCGCCGACGCCATCCAGACCGAAGGCGGCCACTGATGGCGAGCGTCTCTGAAATCCTCGCCGACTGGCTGGTCGGCCTCGATGCGCGCAAGCTGCCCGACGCGGCGCGCGAAGGCACGCTGTTCAGCCTGATCGACACGGTCGGGCTCGCCTACGCCGCGCGCGGCGAAGACTACATGAAGATGCTGGCGGCGGGCTGGGATGCGGGAAGCGGCAAGGCCACCGCCTTCGGTCACGGCCGCGACATGGACGCCGTTTCGGCGGCGATGATCAACGGCACCGGGGCGCATGGCGAAGACTTCGACAACACCTACGAAGGCTGCCCCGTGCATTCGGGCGCCGTCGTCGTCCCCGCCGTGCTCGCGCTCGCCCAGGAACGCGGCATTTCCGGCGCGCGCGCCTTCGCCGCCATGGCGGCCGGCATCGAGGTTATGTGCCGCATGGGCCTGATCGCCGGCACCAACGTTCACAAGGCCGGCTTTCACCCGACCGCGGTGATCGGCGCCATGGGCGCCGCGGCGGCGGCGGGGGTGGCGCTCGGCCTCGACCGTGCCGGGTTGGTCAATGCCTTCGGGCTCGCCGGCTCCATGGCGTCGGGCATCATCGAATACCTCGCCGACGGGTCGTGGACCAAGCGCATGCATGCAGGCTGGGCGGCGCAGGCCGGCAT
>CAXRES010000212.1:0-14609 GCA_964229575.1 Alphaproteobacteria bacterium | reverse complement strand
GGCGCCCAGCATGATGAAAAATTCCTTTTGCTGCTGCTTGCGCTTGATTTCGCGGTGCGGCAGCAGGTTTATGCGGATCATGCGTCAAACCTCCGCATCGCAAGGCCGCACGCCACCATCAACGACGGTGCATCGGTCTTGAGGTCCTTGGGCCTGAACGAGGCATTCGCGCATTTGGCCTTGGACAGCTTGGCGTCCGTCAGGTCGGATCCGTCGAAGGAAGCGCCTTCGAGACGCGCCTCCATAAGGTTGGATCGTCCCATCATGCAGAACTCGAACTTCGCGCCCGAGAGATTGGCGCGATAGAAAATCGTGCCGACGAGCTTGGCGCCGGAGAAATTCATGTCGCGAAGATCCTTGTCGGCAAGCGACTTGCCGGAGAGGTCCGCAGGAATCCCGATGCGCCCGCCCGAATCGATCCAGGCGATATGCTCGGCGATGATGCGCCCGACGTCGCTGTTGCGGTCGACCTTGTTGCCGTCGGGCATCACCGGCGTATCGACATGCGCGTCCATCGTATAGGCGCCGCGCAGGTCGGCCTTCGCAAGATCGACGCCGTGAAAATTGGCGCCCGTCATCACCGCACCCGCGAACCGGGTGCCGACCACGGTCGCACCCTCCAGATTGGCGTTGCGCAGGTTGGCGTTCGTGAGATTGACGTTGGTGAGGTCGGCGCCCTTCAGGTTGGCGGCATAGAGCACGGCATCCTGCATGTTGGCGCGCGCCAGCTTGGCTTCCGACAAATCGACATCGGTCAGGTTGGCCACGCGCTGGCCGTCCTTGTAGATCGAGGAATCGTCGATGGTGCCGGCCCCGGCATCGTAGATCGCGCCAGGCCTGAGATCGACGTCCTCCATGATCGCGCCGGCGAGCCGCGTGCCGAGGAAGAAGGCGCCGCGCAGATCGCTGCCCAGCAGGTTCACGCCGCGCAGGTCGGCGCGTTCGAAATGCGCGCCGAACAGGTCGCTCTTGGAGAGATTGGCCAGGCGCAGCTTCGAATCGTTGAAACGCACGCCGGACGCCTGCATGTTGCGCAGATCGACCTGGTCGAGGGTCATCTTCGACAAATCCGCGTTCTGCAAATTGGCGCAGCGCCCCCCGGTCTGCCCCTTGAGGTAGCGCTGATGCAATTCCAGCAGGCGTTTCAGCTGATCGGGCTGCATGTCATCCCCGCCGCCGCCGCCGACGACCCAATGCGCATCGAGCAAAACGGCATTGGGCCATCTCAACCCGAAGGGAGTTAAATTCGGGTAAAAAGATGCCGATTATCGGTTGTGGTATCCGCGATACCATTCAACGAAGCGAGGAATACCCTCTTCGATCGGGGTTTTCGGCGAAAAGCCGAGGTCTCGCTGGATCGCTGCGATATCGGCGTATGTTTCCTTGACGTCGCCCGGCTGCATCGGCGCCATGCGCAGGACCGCCTTGCGGCCCACCGCCCGCTCGATCGTCGCGATGAAATGCATCAGCGGCTCCGGCCGATGGTTGCCGATGTTGTAGACGCGATGCGGGGCGGCGCCGCCGCGCCCCTCGGGCGGGCGATCGAGCGCCGCGAGCACGCCTTCGACGACATCGTCGATGTAGGTGAAATCGCGCTTCATGTCGCCGTGATTGAACACATGGATCGGTTCGCCGCCGAAGATCGCGCGGGTAAAGCCGTAATAGGCCATGTCCGGACGCCCCCACGGACCGTAAACCGTGAAGAAGCGAAGGCCCGTCGCCGGAAGGCCATAGAGATGGCTGTAGCATTCGCTCATCAGCTCGTCGGCCTTCTTGGTGGCGGCATAGAGCGACACCGGCCTGTCGACGGGATCGTCCTCGCTGAAGGGCAGCTTGGTATTGCCGCCATAGACCGAAGAAGAAGACGCGTAGACGAAGTGACGCAGCCCCTTCATGTGCCGACAGAGCTCGAGGACATTGAGATGCCCCATCAGATTGCTGCGCCCGTAAGCCTGCGGGTTGACCAGCGAATAGCGCACGCCCGCCTGGGCCGCGAGGTGGACGACCCCGTCCACGTCGCCCGCGGCGCGGGCAAGTTCGACCATGGCGCCGTCGTCGGCGATATCGAGATGATGGAACAGGAACCCGGCGTGCCGCTCAAGGCGCGCAAGGCGAGCGCGCTTGAGCGCCGGATCGTAATAATCGTTGAGATTGTCGACGCCGATCACGGTCTCGCCGCGGGCGAGCAGGGCCTCGCCCAGGTGATAGCCGATGAAGCCGGCGGCGCCGGTAACCAGGACAACCATGAAACGCGGGCCTTTCCAATGAGCTAGGCCAATCTATAGCCCGCTTCGCGCGATAAATCACGCTTCGCCGGCCGGGGCCGGCCGGCGCCGTTGCCAGTGCCTCCGGCGGGCGCTACTAAACGGGGACGAGGAGACCCTTTCATGCCCGCTGCCGGTCCCCGGCAACCCGGCGCCATCGCGCCCAATGCCCGCCTTGCCGACCGCTACGATGCGGCGCAGACGCGCGTCTTCGTGACGGGCACCCAGGCGCTGGTGCGCGCGCTGCTTGCCCGCGCCTGGCTCGATGCCCGCGCCGGATGGCGCACCGGCGGTTTCGTGTCGGGCTATCGCGGCTCGCCGCTCGGCGGCTTCGACCGCGACCTCGACGGCGCCTCGAAAGAACTTGCCGCCGCCGGCGTCCGCTTCACCCCCGGCGTCAACGAGGAACTGGCCGCGACCGCGATCTGGGGCAGCCAGCAGCTCGGCCTGTTTCCGGGCGCGCGCGTCGAAGGCGTCTTCGGATTGTGGTACGGCAAGGGTCCGGGCGTCGACCGTTCGGGCGATGCCTTCAAGCACGCCAACCTCGCCGGCACGTCGCCCAGGGGCGGCGTACTGGCGGTCGCCGGCGACGATCATGCGGGCGTCAGTTCGACCACCACGCATCAATCGGAATACGCCTTCGTCGACGCCCAGATTCCGGTGCTGGCGCCGTCCTGCGTTCAGGAAATTTTCGATCTTGCCGTCACCGGCATCGAAATGTCGCGCGCGAGCGGCCTGTGGGTGGCGCTCAAATGCCCCTCCGACGTGGTCGAACAGGCGGCGACGATAGAAGTCGCACCGGAGCGTTTCCGCTTCCCGGCCGGCCGGCCGCGCGACGATCTCCATATCCGCTGGCCCGACCGCGTGACCGATTCGGAAGCCCGGCTCGCCGGACCCAAGCTCGCCGCCGCGCGCGAGTTCGTTCGCACGGCGAAGCTCGATCGCGCCTTGGGCAAAAACGCCGCGAGCCGCACCGGCATCGTCGCCGCGGGAAAATCCTGGGCCGATGTCGAGGAGGCGCTCGATCTTCTCGGCCTCGACGAGGCGGCCTGCGCGCGCGCCGGAATCGCTCTCTACAAGCCGGCGATGGTCTGGCCGCTGGAGCCGGACGGCCTGCGCGCCTTCACCGCGGGACTCGAACGGCTCATCGTCGTCGAGGAAAAGCGCCCGCTGCTGGAACAGCAAGCGCGCGAAATTCTTTACGACGCGCCCGCCGACGCGCGCCCCGAAATCATCGGCAAGGAGACGGCGGGCGAAAGCCGTCTTGCCGTGCCGCTCACGGGCGTACTCACCCCGGCCGGGATCGCCCGCGCGCTCGCGCCTCTCCTTGGCATCGATGCGGCCTCTCTTGCCGGCCGCGGCCTCGCCCCGTCGGCCCTGCCGCGTGCCACGCTGCGCCGTCCTCCGCATTTCTGCGCGGGCTGCCCGCATAACGCCTCGACGCGCGTGCCCGAAGGCTCCTGGGCACTATCGGGCATCGGCTGTCACACGCTGTCGCTGTGGTCGGAGCCGCATACGAAGACGCTGACCCAGATGGGCGGCGAGGGCGCAAGCTGGATCGGCCAGGCGCCCTTCACCGAGACAAGCCACATCTTCGCCAATATCGGCGACGGCACCTATTACCATTCGGGCCTGCTCGCCATCCGTGCCGCCGTCTCGGCCGGCGTCAACATCACCTACAAGCTCCTCTACAATGACGCCGTCGCCATGACCGGCGGACAGAAGGTCGAAGGCAACCTGAGCGTGCCCGCCATCTGCCGCGAACTTGCGGCCGAAGGTGTGGCGCGCATCGTCGTCGTCGCCGAAGACCCCGAGCATTATTCTGCGGACGATCCCTTCCCGGCCGGCGTCGCCGTCACGGGACGCGACGGTTTTGATTGCGCGCAGGCCGAACTCGCCCGCGTGCCGGGCGTCAGCGTTCTGGTTTACGACCAGGCCTGCGCCGCGGAGAAACGCCGCCGGCGCAGGCGCGGCGAACTGGATGACCCGGCGCGCTGGGTGTTCATCAACGAGCGCGTCTGCGAAGGCTGCGGCGATTGCCAGCGCGCCTCGCACTGCCTGTCGGTGGTGCCGGTGGCCACGCCCTTCGGCGAGAAGCGTCGCATCGACCTCGCCGGCTGCAACAAGGACGAAACCTGCCTCGAAGGCTTTTGCCCTGCCATGGTCGTGGTGGAAGGCGGCCGGCCGCGCCGGCACGCCGCGACCACCCCGGCGGAGGTGCCCGCGCATCTTCGCGCCCTGCCCGATCCGGCCTTGCCCGACATGGCGCGGCCCTGGCGCATCCTGGCCGCGGGCATAGGCGGCACCGGGGTCGTCACCATCGGGCACCTGATCGCGCAGGCCGCGCACCTGGAGGGCAGGGCGGCCGCCCTGCTCGACCAGACCGGGCTCGCCCAGAAGGGCGGTTCGGTGGCGAGCCACGTCACCCTCGCCGCGCGCGATGGCGATATCGCGGCCGTGCGCATCGGCGAAGAGCGCGCCGACGCGGTGATCGGCTGCGACCTGGTTGTGGCCGCCGACACGCCCCAGATTTCCGCCATCGCGCCGAGCCGGACGCGCGTCGTCGTCAACACGGAAGAGACCATCACCGGCGCCTTCCTGCGCGATGCCGGTCTCGCTTTCCCCGCCGGTTCGCTGACCGCTGCCCTCGCCGCGCGCGCCGGCGCCGGAAACCTGATGCCGGTCGATGCGCGCCGCCTCGCCGAACGCCTGACCGGTGCCGCGATCGCCGCCAACGTGCTGCTGCTGGGCTACGCCTGGCAGAAGGGGCTGGTGCCGGTTTCGGAACGCTCCTTGCTCGCCGCCATAGACTTGAACGGGGCCGGGGCCGCGGCCAACCGCGAGGCCTTTGTCTGGGGTCGGCGCGCCGCAGAGGACATGGCGGCCGTCTCGGCGCTCGCCGGGATCGACGGCGAGGGCCGATCGAAAGCGCCGCCGACGCTGGCCGAGGTTGTCAATCTGCGCGCGCGCGAGCTTGCGGCCTACGGCGGCGGGGAAATCGCGCAACGCTACCGCGATGCCGTCGCCGCGATCGCCGAACTGTCGTCCGAACGCACGCCCGCGCGCGGCGACGCGCTCGTCCGCGCCGTCGCCCAAGGTTATTTCCATGTGCTTGCCGCCAAGGACGAATACGAAGTGGCGCGGCTCTATACCGATGGAACCTTCGCCGCCGAGATCGTCCGGGCGTTCGAGGGCGACGCGCGCGTGCAATACCATTTCGCCCCCGCCTGGCTCGCCAGACGCGATGCTTCCGGCCGCCCGGCCAAGCGCAGATTCGGCCCGTGGATCGGTCCCCTGCTTGCGCTGATCGCGCGCCTGCGGCGCCTGCGCGGCGGCCCCCTCGATCTTTTCCGCGGTTCCGCCGACCGCGCCCTTGAGCGCCGCCATCGCACGGAGTATGAAAGCGACCTTGGGCGGATACGCGCAGCCTTGTCCGAGGCGAGTTTCGATACGTGCCGGGAGCTTGCCGAACTGGCGCTTGCGGTGCGCGGGTTCGGCCATGTTCGCCGCGAGGCCTACGACCGCGCCGCGGCGCGCCGGTCGCAATTGCGAGACACGCTGGGCGCGCCCGGTCCGGGGCGCCGCGCGGCGGAATAAGAATCCATCCTTCGGGGGAAGGACATGCACCAGGGTCATCGCGCGGGACGCCCGCGCCCTTGCGCGCCCGGCACGACGGAGATGCCGGCGTGAACATCGGCAATGTCCTCGAAGGCGCGCGTGCGGCCATGCGCCACCGCGATTATCGCAACTACACGCTCGGCTCCGTCACGTCGCTGATCGGCACATGGGTGCAGCGCGTGGCGCTCGGCTGGCTGACCTGGGACATTACCCATTCCTACGGCTGGCTCGGCGTCATCGCCTTCGCCGACATGTTCGCGATGATGCTGTTCTCTCCCATCGCGGGCGACCTGTCGGACCGCATGGACCGGCTCCGCCTGCAAACGCTCGCCCAGGTGCTGATGCTCGGACACGCCGTGGTCATGGTCGCGGTCTATTATGCCGGTCTCGCCGACATCTGGGCCGTGTTCGGCCTGACCCTCGCGCTCGGCCTCATGCACGCACTGCACGCCGCTTCCCGCCTCGCGCTCGTGCCCAATCTCGTCCCGCGGGAGGACCTGACGCCGGCCATCGCCATCAATTCGCTGATCTTCAACGTCGCCCGCTTCGTCGGGCCGGCGCTCGCCGGCCTGATCATCGTCAAGCTCGGCATCGGCCCCGCCTTCATCTTCAATGCGCTCAGCTTCGTCGTGTTCCTGTGGGCGCTGCATGGCATCCGCAACGTCCGCATCGAGGCCGCCAACACCTCGGACGCCGGCATGTGGTCGAACATCGTCGAAGGCGTTCGCTATGCCGTGCGCCACGCCGGGATCGGGCCGCTGCTGTTGATCCTCGCCGTCACGGCCTTTACCGGGCGCGCCATCCCCGACCTGCTCGCAGGCTACGCCGACGGCGTGTTCCAGCGCGGGGCCGAGGGGCTCGCCTGGCTCACCTCGGCGATGGGCCTCGGCGCCACGCTCTCGGGCTTCTACCTGCTCGGACGCGACGGGGTCCGCGGCATGACCTCCGTGGTCTTCGTCAGCGTTTTGCTGATGAGCCTGTCGTGCATCGCGTTTTCGACGCTCGGCAGCTTCTGGGCCGCGGTGCCGCTTCTTGTGGTCGCCGGCTTCGCCATGAACAACAGCGCCATCGCCACCCTCAACCTGATGCAGAATGCCGTTGACGGCCGCCTGCGCGGGCGCGTCATGTCGATCTATTCCTTCACCCAGACCGGCGCGCCCGCCATCGGTACGCTGGTGATCGGCGCGGTGGCCGAAGTCGCCGGCCTGCCCTGGCCGGTCGCGGTTTCGGCCGCGTGCGGGCTTGCGCTGTGGCTCGTCATGCGTCGAAACATCGCTCGTTACCGGGCGGCGCTCGAAGTCGAAACGCCGGCCGCCGACCGGAAGGCCGCGCCATGACGCTCGGTGGCAACTGGGCCCAGGTTGCGCGCTCGCTGCGCCACCGCGACCATTACCTCTTCAACCTGACGCTGGCGCCCGCGCTCATCAGCCTGTGGGCCCAGCGCACCGGGGTGGGCTGGCTCGCCTGGGAGCTGACCCATTCGCCGAGCTGGCTCGGCATCATCGCCGCCGCCGACCTTCTGCCCGCCGTGTTTCTCTCGCCCTTCGCCGGCGTTACCGCCGACCGTTCCAACCCGGTGCGGATGATGTGGGTGACGCAGGCGATCATCATGATCCATGCCGGGGCGCTGTGGCTGATGACGGCGACCGGCACCATCGGAATCTGGAGCCTGCTCGCCTTCTCGATCATCACCGGTTTCAACCAGCCCGATTCCACGGCGGCACGCATGGTGTTCTACCCGACGCTGGTGCCCAGGGAAGACCTCGCCACCGCCATCGCCATCAATTCGACCATCTTCAACCTGGGACGCGCGCTCGGCCCGGCGCTGGGCGGGCTGATGATCGCGCCCTTCGGCGTCGCCGCGCTGTTCCTGCTCAACTTCGTCTTCTTCCTTGCCCACAGTCTCAACCTGCTGCGCGTCAAGGGCCACCATCACGAGAAGATCGAACGCAAGCCCAAAGGCATGTGGCGCGAGATCGGCGACAGCATCGCCTATGTCGCGCATCATCCGGGCATCGGCCCGATGCTGATTCTGCTGACCATCAGTTCGGCCATGTCGCGCCCGGTCGGTGAAATGCTGCCGGGTTTCGCCGACGAGGTATTCGCGCGCGGGCCGGAAGGTCTGGGCTGGCTGTTGGGCGCCATGGGCGCGGGCGGTTTGGTGGGCGCCGCCTGGCTCACCCAGCGCGGTCCCGTGAAGGGACTGACCCGCGTCATCGTCACGCATACCTTCATCATGGGCGCCACGGCCGCCGCCTTCGCGCTGTCGGGCAGCTACTGGGCGGGCCTATTCCTGATCTTCGCCGTCGGCTTCACCCAGACCTGCACCGGCACCGGCACCCAGTCGCTGATGCAGATGGCGGTGGAACCGGCGATGCGCGGGCGCGTCATGTCGCTCTATTCGCTGGTCTGGCGCGGAACGCCCGCCATCGGCGCGATCATCGTGGGCTGGGCGGCGGAGGTCACGGGCCTGACCTGGGCGGTCGCCGGAGCGGGCGTCATCTGCATGATCGCCTGGCTGTGGTCGCGCGGGCTTCTGCCGCGCATGGCCCCGGCGCTCGAGCAGGGCCCGCCGCCGGCCAGGCCAAGCGCTTGACCGGGCGGGAGTTTTTCCATCCGGCCCTTGCAGTTGACGGGGCCGGCTTCCTACATTAACTGCGTGCTTTTCCACCACGGTCGGGACGCCACCCCAGATGAGCATGAGCGAAGCCCTCGAATACACCCCCGCGATCGGCCGCGAGACGGCCGCCGCCTACGAGCGGGTGCGCCACGTCATCCCCGAGGTCGAGTGGCCCGTGCATGCCCCCTATGTCGCGGCGATCAACCGCCTGAAGAAGGAAAAGAACGCGGTCATCCTGGCGCACAACTACATGACGCCGGAAATCTTCCACTGCGTGGGCGACCTGGTGGGCGATTCGCTGGCGCTCGCCCAGATGGCGCAAAAGACAGATGCCGATGTCATCGTGCTGGCAGGGGTCCATTTCATGGCGGAAACCGCCAAGCTGATGAACCCGGGAAAGATCGTCCTGATCCCCGACGCGGGCGCGGGCTGTACGCTCGATGCCTCGATTACTGCGGAAGACGTGCGCGAACTGAAGCGCAAATATCCCGGCCGCCCCGTGGTCACCTACGTCAACACTTCCGCCGCGGTGAAGGCCGAATCGGACATCTGCTGCACCTCGTCCAACGCGGTCAGGATCGTCAACAGCCTGGGCGTCCCGGAAGTCATCATGACGCCCGACGAATACCTTGCGGGCTACGTCGCCTCGCAGACTAACGTGAAGATCATCCCGTGGAAGGGCCACTGCATGGTGCATGAGGCCTTTTCGGCGCAGGAGATTCGCGAGTACCGCAAGACGTATTCGGATATCGCCGTGATCGCCCATCCCGAATGCGCGGGCGACGTGCTGGCCGAGGCCGACTTCGTCGGCTCCACCTCGGCCATGATCAACTGGGTGCGCACGAAGAAGCCGAAGCGCGTGTTCATGGTCACCGAATGCTCGATGAGCGACAACGTCGCCGCGGAAGAGCCCGAGGTTGAATTCGTGCGCCCCTGCAACCTGTGCCCCTACATGAAGATGATCTCGCTGCCCAAGATCCTGCGTTCGCTCGAAACGCTGAGCCCCCGCGTCGAGATTCCCGAAGACGTCGCAGGACGTGCGCGCCTCGCCGTCCAGCGCATGCTGGACGCGAGCTAGACCTCACTTATTTCCATAAGGCAGCGCACAGCCCCCGTTCCCGCGCGCATTGGCGCCGTGCTAGCATTTTTGCCATTGCGGCAGGGCGGCGGCACGCCTCCCTCCCGCGCGGGGGAGAGAGCATCCATGCAGCGCCTCTGCCGCATCGCGGGCCTGTGCGGGCTCGTCCTTCTGCTTGCCGGCTTCACGTCGAGCGAAATTTCGTTGAAGAGCCTGAGCGTCGCCGGACCGAGCGACGGCGCCACCGTCCCGGCGGCGCTGGGCCGCCCGGACGGCGCCGGACCGTTTCGCGCGGTGGTGATGCTGCCCACCTGCGGCGGCCTCAATCCCACGATGCGCGAGGACTGGGCGCGCGTGTTCGCCGCGGCGGGGTACGTCACCATCGCGCTCGAACACAACAGGCCGCGCGGCATGAAGCATTGCATGAGCAAGGGGCCGAAAGGCCGTCCCTGGGCAAGCTGGATCGGCGACGCCTATGCCGCGCTCGAATATCTGTCGAAGATGCCCGAGGTCGACATCAACCGCGTCGCGGTGGTCGGCTTCTCCATGGGAGGCATCACCCTCGGCAAATACATGGCCGAAGATATCAAGACCCCCGGGGGACATCGCTTCAAGGCGATGGCGTCGGTCTATGCCCATTGCAACGGCGACACGCGGCCGGGCGGCGAGCCGGTCGCGGGCACGCCGGTCGTGCCGTGGCTGGTGCTGAACGGCGGCATGGAGCGGATCGAGATGAAAGGCTCCTGCGGCGCGCTCAAGGGCCGGCCCAACGTCACCGTGGAATTGATCGAGGGCGCCCATCACGGCTGGGACGTCAAGCGGTTCACCACGCCGCATGAAGACCCGGTCGGCAACGTCATGCTCTACAACGAAGCGGCGACGAAGAAGAGCCACGCCATCGTGCTCGACTTCCTGGCGAAGCACCTGAAATAGGGCGAAGCCTCAGTCGGTTCCCGTCCTGGGCACCAGCGCCGGGCGCAGCACCCTGGCCGGCGCCGGACCGAGCGCGGCTTCGATCGCCGTCTTGTCGAGCGATTCTTCGGCTTCCAGCGCAGCGATCAGGCGGTTGAGGCCGTCGCGGTGCGACTCGATAATGGCCGAGGCGCGCTTTTCCTCGGCGAGCAGCAGGGCACGCACTTCCTTGTCCACCTCGTTGGCGGAAGCGTCGGAGAAGCGCCGCGGCAGCGCGATCTCGCGCCCGAGGAAGGGATGCTCGTCGCTTTCGCGCAAATCCACCGGCCCCAGCTCCTTCGACATGCCCCAGCGCGAGATCATGGCGCGGGCCAGCGCGGTGGCGCCGCGGATGTCGTCGTCGGCGCCGGTCGATACCGAGCCCAGCAGTTCGCGTTCCGCCACCCGGCCGCCGAGCGCCACGGCGATGCGGTCGTGCAGATAGGATTCGGGCAGCGTGTGACGTTCTTCCGAGGGAAGCTGGTGAGTGACGCCGAGCGCACGCCCGCGCGGGATGATCGTCACCTTGTAGATGGGATCGGACTCGGGCAGGAAATGGGCGACGATGACGTGGCCCGCCTCATGCACCGCGAGGCGATGCTTTTCCTCGGGCTGTATCGCCAGCGTGCGCACGGTGCCGAGCATGATGCGGTCGCGCATGTCGTCGAAGTGATGCATGGTCACTTCCCTGGCCTCCTCGCGCGCCGCGGCCATCGCTGCCTCGTTGCACAGGTTCTTGAGGTCCGCCCCGGAGAAGCCCGGCGTGCCGGCGGCAACGATGCCGAGATCGACGTCCTTGGCCAGCGGTATCTTGCGCGTATGCACCTTGAGGATGGCGACGCGCGCGGCCTTGTCGGGCAGATCCAGCGTCACATGGCGGTCGAAGCGGCCCGGACGCAAGAGCGCCGGGTCGAGCACGTCGGGCCGGTTGGTCGCGGCGAGCACGATCACCGCCTCGTGGCCCTCGAAACCGTCGAGTTCGGCAAGGATCTGGTTGAGCGTCTGTTCGCGCTCGTCATGGCCGCCGCCGAAGCCTGCACCGCGCACGCGGCCGACCGAATCGAGCTCGTCGATGAAGATGATGGAAGGCTGACGTTCCTTCGCCTCGTCGAACATCTTGCGTACCCGGGCGGCGCCGACGCCGACGAAAACCTCGATGAATTCGGATGCCGAGATGGAAAAGAACGGCACCCCCGCCTCGCCCGCGAGCGCGCGCGCCAGCAGCGTCTTGCCGGTGCCGGGCGGGCCCATCAGCAGGACGCCGCGCGGAACTTCCGCGCCGAGCTTCGTATAGCGTTCGGGATCGCGCAGGAAGTCCACCAGTTCGGACACCTCGCGCTTGGCATTGTCCTGGCCCGCGACATCCTTGAAGGTGACCTTGGGAATGGTCACGGTCTTTTCCTGGCGCGGGTTGCGCAGGATGTCGCCGGCGCCGCCGAGGCCGTCGAGGCCGCCCGCGACATTGCGGAAGGTCCGCCGCCAGAACCACCAGTAGACGAGCAGGAACAGGAGCCAGGGCAGGAGGCCCGACAGGACGCGCCAGCCGCCGGCTTCCTCGCCGGGCAGCGCCGTCAACTGGACGCCCGCCTGCTCCAGAGCGGGCAGCAACCCCGGATCGCCGACGGAGGGAATTTCGGCGACGAGAATTCGCGTCGCGGGCTGTCCTTCGGCAAGCTGGAGCGGCGACTTGAGGGTCAGGGCCAGCCGGCTGCCGCGCAGGGTGGCGTCAGATACCGCCCCTTCGCCGATCAGCGCCTTGGCGCGCGTATAGGGCACGACGGCGATGTCTTCGCGCGCGGGATATTGCAGCCCGGCGAAGACCGCGAACAGCACGACGACGCCCATCAGCACCAGCGTCGGCAGCCATTTGGTGAATTTTTCCACGCGATCTTCTCCTGCGCGCCGCCCGCGATCGGGCCTAGGCGCCCGTGCCGGTGCGCGCCTTGAAGGCGGCCTGCTGGTCGGCCGAAGCCTCCTTCTGGTACTTCTTTTTCCACTCGTCATACGGCATGCCGTAGATCATCTCGCGGGCCGCCTCGTAGTCGAGCGCGACGCCCTTGTCCTTGGCCGCCGCCGCCATCCACTTCGACAGGCAGTTGCGGCAGAATCCGGCAAGGTTCATCAGGTCGATGTTCTGCACCTCGGTGTTCTTGCGCAGATGTTCGACCAGCGTGCGAAAGGCCGCGGCCTCGAGTTCGGTCTGGGTCTGTCTGTCCATCGGTTGCTCCCGTAAATCCCCGGTTTATCGCTGGACTATAGCAGGGCCGGGGGCCGGCCTCACAGCCCGGCGGCGAAGTCCTTGAGAACCGCGGGCTCCGGCCCGCCCGCGGCCCAGTCGAGCAGCTCGGCGATATGCACGACGGGCAACGCGCCCTGCCCGCCGAGATGCACCATGCAGCCGATATTGGCGGATACGACGACAGTGGCGCCGCTGGCGCCGAGCGCGCCCGCCTTGGCGCGGGCGAGCGCCTCGGCCATCTCGGGTTCGAGCGCATTGTAGACCCCGCCCGCCCCGCAGCACCGCCCGCCGTCGGCGGGAAATGCGATGTCGAAACCGGCGCGGCGCAGGAGATCGAGAGGCTCGGCCACCACACCCTGGCCGTTGGCGAGCGAACAGGGCGCCTGCCAGACGACCTTCGGCAATGCGCGGCCGCGGTCGAACGGCAGGTCAAGGCCGGCCAGCACCTCGGCCGGATCGCGCACGAGCGCGGCGAAGTCCCGGGCGCGCGCCGCCCATTCGTCGTCGCCCGCCAGCAGATGCGCGTAATCCCCGAGCATCGAGCCGCAGCCCGAGGACGCCTGCACCACGGCGTCGCACCTGCTGCCCGCGTCGGCGCGGGCAAGTGCCGCGACGACGGCGCGCGCCTTGTCGCGCGCCGCATCCTTGCGGCCGAGGTGCGCATCGAGCGCGCCGCAGCACGGCGCATCCAGCACGACGCTTTCCATCCCGCCACGCGCCAGCAGGCGGCGAAGTGCGGCGTTGATCGCGGGCGCGGCGGCATCCTGCACGCAGCCGGAAAGCAGCGCCACCCGGCCGCGCTTCGCCCCGGCGACGGGCGGGGCATAGGCGCCCGCGCGCCCGCGGGGCAGCCGCGCGGCAAGCCGCAGCGCCGCGGCGAACCGTCGCGGCAGCAACGGCGCCGCGAAGGCAAAGGCGCGACCAAGTGCGGCGGCGGCGCGCAGACGCGAAGGCACCGTCAGCACCGCGGCAAGCAGCGCCCGCATCAGGCGGTCGACCAGCGGGCGGCGATGGACCTTGCCGATATGTTCGCGCGCGATGCCGACAAGATGACGGTAATCGACGCCGGACGGACAGGCCGGCATGCAGGCCAGGCATTCGATGCAGCGGTCGATGTGGCGCACCGCTTCGGCCGCCGGCGCACCGTCCGCCTCCAGCATGTCGCGGATCAGCCAGATGCGCCCGCGCGGCCCGTCGCGTTCGTCGCCGGTGAGCGCGTAGGTCGGGCACGCCGAATTGCAGAAGCCGCAATGCACGCAGGCGCGCAGGATGGCATTGGCCTCGGCGATGGCGGGGTCGGCCATGCGCGACTGATCGAAGCCGGTCTTCATCGCGCCGCCGCCCCGGCAGGTCCCATGCGGCCGGGATTCAGGATTCCGGCCGGATCGAAGTTGGCCCTGATGCGCCGGGCGAGCGCGGCAAGGCTGTCCGCTTCATCGCCGAACACGGCGATGCGCGCGCGCAACCCGTCGGATGCGCGCCACAGCACGGCATGGCCGCCGGCCTCGACGGCGAGTGCCCTGACTTTCACGGCATCGGCAATCCCGTCGCCGTCGGGCAGGGACAGCCAAAGCAGTCCACCCGCCCAATCGAAGACGCATTGCGCGCCGGGCCAGGGCGCAACCGCCTCGGCCAGCATCGGCGCCGCGGCGGGCGGCAGGGTCAGCCGCCACAGGGCGGCGCCCGACGCAATCAATCGGCCGTCGCGCATTTCAGCCCAGAAGGCGCGCGAGTTGCGGGTATGAAGCTCCTCCGTCGCCACCGTTGGCGAAAGCGCCGCGCGCAGCGCCGTCGCCCGTTCGGCCACCGGCCCGCGCGCGCCCTCCAGACGGATCGCGG
>CAXRES010000211.1:0-12778 GCA_964229575.1 Alphaproteobacteria bacterium | reverse complement strand
GGGGCCCGGGCGCTCAGCGGCCGGAAAGGCGCCTGAAACCGGCCTCCAGGTCGGCGATGAGGTCGTCCGGATCCTCCAGCCCGCAGTGCAGGCGGATGAGCGGACCGGGCGCCTGCCAGGGCACGGCGCTGCGGTAGGGCGCGGGATCGGCGGGCAGGATCAGGCTTTCGAAGCCGCCCCACGAATAGCCGATCCTGAAAATCTCCATGTTGTCGAGCATGCGCGCCAGCGCGGCCTTGGACCAGGGCTTGCCCAGAACGACGGAAAACAGGCCGGAAGAGCCGTCGAAGTCCCGCTTCCAGATACGGTGACCGGGGCAATCGGGCAGGGCCGGGTGCAGCACACGGGCGACTTCGGGGCGGCGCTTGAGCCACCTGGCGAGCGCCAGACCCGTCTTCCGGTGGCGTTCGAGCCGTACATCGAGCGTCCTGATGCCGCGCAGCGCCAGATAGCAGTCGTCCGGGCCGGGCACCGCGCCGAGGATGGAGGCCGCCGTCTTGACGCGCCGGTAGTGCGCCTCGGTCGTTACGATGACGCCGAGCATCGCGTCGGAATGGCCGACGAGGTACTTGGTCGCCGCATCGATGGAGACATCGACGCCGTGATCGAAGGGACGGAAGTAGAGCGGCGTCGCCCAGCTGTTGTCGAGCACCACCACGGCGCCTTTCGCATGGGCGGCCCCGGCGATGGCGGGAATGTCCTGCACCTCGAAGGTGAGCGAGCCCGGGCTCTCGCAGAACACGACGCGGGTATTGGCGCGCATCAGGCGCGCGATCCTGCCGCCGATGCAGGGATCGTAAAAGGTGGTCTCGACGCCGAAGCCCTTGAGCAGCGTGTCGCACAGCTTGCGCGTCGGGCTGTAGGCCGAATCGACCATCAGCACATGGTCGCCCGCCTTGACGAAGGCCATCAGCGCGGCGGCGATGGCGGCGAGCCCCGATGCCGCGGCGATGCCGCGATAGCCGCCCGCCAGCTTCGCCACCGCCTTTTCCAGCGCGAAGGTGGTCGGCGTGCCCTGGCGGCCGTAATAGACGTTGTCGAAGGGCGCGCGGCCGATGCGCTCCATCTCGGCCACCGTCGGGTAGAGAACGGTCGAGGCGTGGTAGACGGGCGGATTGACGATGCCGAAATTGGCGAAGGGATCGCGCCCGGCCTCGGTCACTTCGGTTGCCTTGCCCTTGGTGCGTCCGCGGAGGGGTGTCGATTTGGCGCCTCCGCGCCGGGGCGCGGGCTTCTTTCCGGGGCGGCGCGCGGCCATGTCAGGAGCCGGTTTCGGCGGGCGTGTCGGGCTGCGAGCCCCATTCCGACCACGAGCCGTCGTAGACCGCCACATCGTCGCGCCCGATCAGGTGCAGCGCGAAGGCGAGCGCGCAGGCGGTGATGCCCGAGCCGCAGGTGCAGACCACCGGCCTGTCCGCGGTGACGCCGGCGGCGGCGAACAGCGCCTTGAGCGCCTCGGCGTCCTTCAGCATGCCCGTGGCGGGGTCGAGCAGGGTGGCGTAATGAACGTTGCGGCTGCCCGGGATATGGCCGGAACGCACGCCGGCGCGCGGCTCCGGCTCGGTCCCGGCGAAGCGGCCGGGCGAGCGCGCATCGAGCACCAGTTCGCGCCCGCTTTCGAGGTTTTCCTTCATCTGCGGCAGGATGCGCATCATCTTCGGGCGGAAGCCCACCTCGAAGGGGAAGGAAGGCACGGGCATTTCCGGCGGATCGGTCTCGACCGGGTGGCCATCGGCCTTCCAGCGCGGGAAGCCGCCGTTGAGGATGGACACCTTGTCGTAGCCGTAGATGCGGAACATCCACCAGATGCGGGCGGCGGAAAACAGCCCGGCCCCGTCGTAGATCACGACCTGGTCGTTGTGCTCGATGCCGAGCGCCGTGACTTCGTCGGAGAACACCATCGGATCGACGATGGTGTGCGGGTAGGGCGAGGCCGGGTCGGAAACGAGGTCGATGTCGATGAACTGGGCGCCGGGGATGCGCGCCGCCAGGTATTCCTTGCGCGCGTTACGGCCCGAATCGGGCATGTACCACGATGCGTCCAGCACCTTGACGTTGGGCAGGCGGTAACGGGCGGCCAGCCAGGCCGGGTCGGTGAGTGCCCGAGAATTAATGTAAGTCATGAAAAAAACTTTCTAATTAATTGTAATTACTTGCGTTCCATCCATTCCGGCACCGGCAGGTTGCGAGCGCGCAGGAAGTCGGGATTGAACAGCTTGGAGGCGTAGCGCTGCCCGTAATCGCACAGGATCGTGACGATGGTGTGGCCCGGCCCCATCTGGCGGGCGAGCCGGATGGCGCCGGCGATGTTGATGCCGGTGGAGCCGCCCATGCACAGGCCTTCGTGGCGCAGCAGGTCGAAGATCACCGGCAGGGCTTCTTCGTCGGGGATGCGGAAGGCATCGTCGATGGGCGCTGCCTCCAGGTTCTTCGTCACCCGGCCCTGGCCGATGCCTTCGGTGATCGAGGTGCCCTCGGCCTTGAGTTCGCCCGACTTGATCCAGTTGTAGATGGCCGCCCCGCCGGGATCGGCGCAGGCCGTGACCACGTCCTTGTTGCGCGCCTTGAGCGCCATCGACACGCCCGCCAGCGTGCCGCCGGTGCCGACGGCGCAGATGAAGCCGTCGACCTTGCCGCCGGTCTGTTCCCAGATTTCCGGGCCGGTGGTGTCGATATGGGCCTGGCGGTTGGCGACGTTGTCGAACTGGTTGGCCCAGACCGCGCCGTGCTGTTCCTTTTCGTTAAGTTCCTTCGCCAAGCGCTCGGAAACCTTCACGTAATTGTTGGGATTGGCGTAGGGCACCGCCGGGACTTCGACAAGCTCGGCGCCGCACAGGCGCAGCATCTGCTTCTTTTCCTCGGACTGGGTCTCGGGAATGACGATGACCGAGCGGTAGCCGCGCGCGTTGCCGACCAGCGCCAGCCCGATGCCGGTGTTGCCCGCCGTGCCTTCGACGATGACGCCGCCCGGTTCCAGCTCGCCCCGCCTTTCGGCGTCGACGATGATCGACAGCGCGGCGCGGTCCTTGACCGAACCGCCGGGGTTGAGGAACTCGGCCTTGCCGAGAATGTCGCAGCCGGTCAGCTCCGAAGCCTGGCGCAGGCGGATGAGGGGGGTGCGGCCGATCGCGTCGACGAAGCCGTCGCGGATATCCATCGAGAAAGTCATGGCGGGGTGACGACGCCTTTTTACAGAAAATTGTGGTGGTTATCCGGGAAATTACAGAACGCCCGGTCATTTTGCGATGCTAGCGGTCCGGGCGCGGCCGATCAAGGGCGGGAGGGTGGGCCGTTCACACCGGCGCGAAGCCCCACTTCGCCCGCACCGCGTTTTCGTTCAGCGCGAACCATTGCAGGGCGACCAGCGCCTGGGCGTTGTTGAATTCGTTGCGGGCGAGCCTGGCGAGCGCGTCTTCGACGGGCACGACGGTCACCTTGATGTCCTCGTCCTCGTGATCGAGGCCGTGGATGCCGCCCGCGCCCGCGCTGTCCACCCGGCCGACGAAGAAGCTCACCGATTCCGATGTCCCGCCCGGGCTCGCCAGGTATTCGAGCGCCGGGACCAGGTCGGCCGCGACCAGCCCGGTCTCCTCCGTCACCTCGCGGCGCGCGACGTCTTCTTTGGTTTCGCCCTCGCCGATGATGCCGGCGACGATCTCCGTCAGCCACGGATCGACACCGGCGCAATAGGCGCCGATGCGGAACTGCTCCAGCAGGATCAGGGTGCGCCGCGCCGGGTCGTAGGGCAGCACGCAGACGGCGTGGCCGCGCTCGAACACCTCGCGCCGGATTTCGCCGCTCATGCCGCCGCTATGCAGGGTATGGCGCAGGCGCCACGCGTCGATGCGGAAATAGCCCTGGAACACGGTCTTCCTGTCGACGACTTCGATCCTGCGGTCCCGGCTCATGTCTTTTCGCCCAGTTCGACGGTGCGGGTGATGTTGGCGTTCACCGCCCTGAGCCTGCCCGACACCCAGAGATATCCCAGCAGGCAAATCAGCCCGCCCGCCGCCACCGGCCAGCGCAGGCCGGTGAATTCCGCCACCTGGCCCATGATCAGGCCGCCGAGAGCGGGGCCGCCGCGGAAGATGATGCCGTAGATGGACAGCGCCCGTCCGCGCATGTCGCCGCGCACCACGGTCTGGGTGATCGTCAGCACGCCGACGGCGGAGATCGACAGCCCGCAGCCGACGAAATAGAGGTTGATGATGGCCGGCCAGAACGACGTCTGGAACGAAAACACGATCAGGCAGGCGCCGACCCACATCGAGGCGAACATCGAGATCGAGGCGAGACCGATCACCGAGGAGCGCAGGCTCAGGTAGATCGCGCCCGTGAGCGCGCCGAGCGCGACCGCGCTCGTCATCATCGACAGCGCTTCCGGTCCGCGGCCGAAGATGCCGCCGGCGAAGCCGGGCAGAAGGTCGATGAAGGCGCGCGTGCCGAGCGAGGCCACCACCAGGACGATGAGCAGCGGCCCCACGGCGGGGTGGGTGAGGGCGTAGCGGAAACCTTCGAGGATTTCGGCCGACAGCGTGCCGCCGCCCTTGCGTGCGGCGTGTTCGAAGCGCGGGCGGATACGCACGAGAACCCACAGGAACACGGCATAGGCGCCGAGATTGGCGATCATCGCGTAGCCGGGATCGGCGACGGTCACGATCACGCCGAACAGCGCCGGTCCGGCGAAGCGGGCGATGTTGAAGCTGATGGAACTGATCGGCGCGGCGCGCGGGATGTCCTTTTCCGTGACCATCATCGGCACCAGCGCGAGCCGCGTCGTCTGCCCGATGGCATTGACGACGCCGAGATAGATCGTCGCCAGAAGCAGGAACCAGATGTTCAGCCAGCCCAGGAAATAGAGCGCCGCGAGCGCCAGCGGCTGGGCCATCGACAAAAGGATGGTCAGTCGCGCGAGCTTCAGGCGGTCGATGCGGTCGGCGAGGGCCCCGCCGATGGGCGAGAGCAGCAGCGTCGGCGCCAGATCGGAAAACAGGATCACGCCGAGCCAGCCGGGCGAGTGCGTGAGCTGCCAGACCAGCCAGCCCACCGCCAGGCGCTGCGCCCAGTCGCCGATGTGCGACAGCAGGTTGCCCGCCGTATAGGCCGCGAACTGCGGATCCCTCAGCATGTTGCGCGTATCGGCGAAGGAGAGCTTGCCGCTCATGGACGGGGCACCTGCGGACCGGCGGGCTTCGTGAAAAAAAAGCCCGATTTTTGGATGGTTTTTTGCGCGCGAAAACGGTTCCTTATAGGCGTCGCCGGAGGAGGATGCAAACGCTCCGGCAGGGCCGGGACGAAAAGGAACACTCATGAGCGGCAGCGCGCTTGGCAGTTTCGATGCGGACACCATTCCCGAGGGCTTCGCCGTCCTCGTCGCCGAAAGCGGCGACGGCGCTTTCACCCAGCGAATCCGCGCGGGCGATCATGTTCTCGTCGCCGACGAGCCCGAAAGCGCGGGCGGCAGGAATCTCGGCCCCAGGCCGCACGATTTCCTGCTGTCGGCGCTTGGCGCCTGCACGTCGATGACGCTTCGCATGTACGCGGGCCGCAAGGGCTGGAACATCGGACGCATAGCCGTGGCGCTCAGGATCGGGCCGATCGACAAGGCCGACCCCAGGGCGGGATCGCGCATCACCCGGCTGATCTCGGTGGACGGGGCGCTATCGGACGAACAGCGTTCGCGCCTGATCGAGATCGCCGACAAGTGCCCGGTCCACCGGACGCTGACGGGGAGGCTTGAAATCGCCACGGAAATCGGGGATTAACACGGCGCCGGGCGCGGCGGAGCCGCTTTTTTTTGGGTTGGCCGCGCGGCGCGCGGCGCGGCTATAATCGCGCCCTTTCGATCAACATGACCGTGGAGCACCAAAATGGCGGATGGCGGCGGCCGTAACGAAGTCAACATTCCCTTCGACGACCTGCGTGGCTGGATCGAGCAGGCCGACAGGCTCGGCGAACTCAAGCGCGCCAACGGCTATACCTGGGAAGAGCAGATCGGCTGGGCGGCGGAAATCCTCCAGCACGACGAAAACGCGCCCGTCGCGCTGTTCGACGAGATTCCGGGCTACCCGAAGGGTGCGCGCGTTCTCACCAATTTCTTCGCCGCCAAGCGCAAGAACATGACGCTCGGCTTCCCGACCGACCTCAGCAAGGTCGAGCTGTCGGAGGCCTTCCTCAGGCATTTCCGCGAAATCTCGAAGAAGCCGCTGCCCTATGAAGTGGTGGAGTCGGGCCCGGTCACGGAAAACATCATGGAAGGCGACGCCATCGACGTCACCAAGTTCCCGACGCCGGTCTGGCACGACCAGGACGAAGGGCGGCGCTACATCGGCACCGGTTCGTTCAACGTCACGCGCGACCCTGACGAAAACTGGGTCAATGTCGGCACCTACCGCGTGATGATCCAGGACAAGAACCACGTCGCCTTCTACATCTCGCCCGGCAAGCACGGCCGCATCCACCGCGACAAGTACGAGGCGCGCGGCGAGCGCATGCCCGTGTGCATCGTCGTCGGCGGCGATCCGCTGACCTTCCTGATGGGCTGCACGGAAATCCCCTACGGCGTGTGCGAGTTCGACATCGCCGGCGCCTACCGCGGCCGCCCGATGAAGGTGGTCAAGGGCAAGCACACCGGCCTGCCGTTCCCGGCCAACGCCGAAATCGTCATCGAAGGCTTCGTCGAGCCCGGCGACAAGGCGCCCGAAGGCCCGTTCGGCGAATGGACCGGCTATTACGGTTCCAAGATGCGGGCCGAGCCGGTGCTGACCATCAAGGCGATCTACCACCGCAACGACCCGATCATCCTCGGATGCCCGCCGCAGCGTCCGCCCGAGGAGCAGGCGCGCTACCGCGCGGTCATGCGTTCGGCCCTGCTCAAGGACGAGCTTTCCAAGTCGGGCGTGCCCGACGTGGTGGCGACGTGGTGCCATGAAGCCGGCGGTTCGCGCCAGCTGACGGCCGTGTCCATCAAGCAGCGCTATCCCGGCCATGCCCGGCAGGTGGGCCACATGGCGGCGATGTGCCGCTCCGTCGCCTACGCCGGCAAGTACGTGATCGTGGTGGACGACGATATCGACGTCGCCAACCTCGAAGAACTGATGTGGGCCGTCTGCTCGCGCTCCGATCCCGTGAAGTCCATCGACTTCATCCAGAACGCCTGGTCCACGCCGCTCGATCCCTGCATCACGCCGTGGGACAAGGAGAAGGGCAACTTCACCAATTCCCGCGCCATCATCGACGCGTGCCGCCCTTACCACTGGAAGGACCAGTATCCCATGGTCAACATGCCGAAGCCCGAGACCACGAAGAAAGCCTGGGAAACCTTCGGCTGGATGTTCGACAAGAAATAGACCGGCACGGCCGTTCGCCGGCTGAAGCGGGGGCCATTGCCCCCGCTTTTTTGTCCCGCATTCGTTTTGTCATGAACCTGTCACGGGAAGACAATAAAACGGACGCATGACAAAACCGAAATACAACGTCCTGTTTCTCTGCACCGGCAATTCCGCCCGCTCGATCATGGCGGAGGCGATCCTGAACGCGAAAGGGCGGGGGCGGTTTGCCGCCTACAGCGCGGGCAGCCATCCCGTCGGCGCCGTCAACCGCTTCGCCATCGACCTGCTGCGCAGCAAGGGCCATCCGACCCATTTGTTGCGCTCCAAAAGCTGGGATGAATTCGCGCAGGCAGACGCGCCGGCGCCCGATTTCATCTTCACCGTCTGCGACAACGCGGCGGGCGAACTTTGCCCGATCTGGCCGGGGCAGCCGATAGCCGCGCATTGGGGAATTCCCGATCCGGCGGCCCATGTCGGCGACGACAAGGCCGTGGCGTTCAGGTTTCTCGCCGCCTATCGGACGCTCGAAAGCCTGATCGACGCCTTCATCGCGCTGCCCTTCGCAGACCTCGCGGGGCCGGCCCTGCAAAACGCGTTGCGCGGTATCGGCGAAACGGCCATCCTTGCCGGGAAATGACGTCCTCCACGCCTGAATTTTCCCGCAACCGGCGCGTCGCAGCCGAACTGATCGGCACGGCGCTGCTGCTCGCCGTCGTCGTCGGTTCGGGCATCATGGCGGAACGGCTGGCGGCCGGTAACGCGGCCGTGGCGCTGCTCGGCAATTCGCTCGCCACCGGCGCGGGGCTCGTCGTTCTCATCCTGATTTTCGGTCCGGTGTCGGGCTGCCACATCAACCCGGCGGTGACGCTCGCCTTTCTGCGGCGCGGCGAAATCGACGGGCGGCTGGCCGCGTTTTACTTCGTCGCCCAGGTGGCGGGCGCGGTCATGGGCGTTCTTGCCGCGCACGCCATGTTCGACCTGCCGCTGATTGCCATCGGCGGCAAGGCGCGCGCCGGGTCGGGCCAGTGGCTCGGCGAGGCGGTCGCCACCTTCGGCCTGGTCATGACCATCCTGGGTTGCCTGCGCTTCCGGTCCGAAGCCGTGCCTTATGCGGTCGGGCTCTACATCACCGCGGGATACTGGTTCACCTCGTCCACGTCCTTCGCCAATCCCGCCGTCACGCTGGCGCGCGCATTGACCGACACGTTCACCGGCATCCGCGCGGGCGACGTGCCGTGGTTCATCGCGGCCCAGATCGCGGGCGCGCTGCTTGCCGTCGTTCTCGCGCGCTGGCTGTTCAGGGACGACAAAGCGTCGTCTTAAGGTCCGTGGTGGGTGGCGAGCGGGCTGGTATCCGCCAGCCGGATCATGCGGCGCGCCAGCTCTTCCGTCAGTTCGGCGCGCAGTTTCGCCGAAGCCGCCTCTTCGTAGCGGTTGACCAGTTCGTCGGGGTCGTTTTCCAGGTCGTAAAGCTCGCCGAAAGCGCGCCCGTCGTCGTAGAGCGACATGCGCCAGCGCCGCGTCATCAGCGTGCGCACGCGAAAGCCGTGGTTGAATCCCATGTAGCCGTAGCGCTGGTGTTCCTCGATCACCAGGGCGCGCCCGGGATCGGCGCCGGCCATCACGTCGCGGCCCTGGATGCCGTTGTGGGCCGCGAGGCCGGCGCGCGCCAGAACGGTCGCGGCGATGTCGAGCGTGCCGGAGAGGTCGTCGCGTATTGCGCCGTCGCCGGGCGTCGCCGGATCGCACCAGATGAAGGGCACGCGCACGAGGCCCTGGTAGTGCAGCGCCCCTTTCAGCAACAGCTGATGGTCGCCCATGAAGTCGGCGTGATCGGCGGTGAAGATCACCACCGTGTCGCGATCGAGGCCGAGCGCGCGCAGCTTCGCCAGCACCATGCCGACGCGGTCGTCGATATTGGCGAGCATGCCGCGGGCGAGCGCCTGGGCCTCGCGCGCCTCGCGTTCGGTGATCGCGATGACGCGCTGGCCGTCGCGGTTCTGCTTGCCGGCGTCGCGCCCGGCATGGATCGCCCGCACATGCGCGGGCGTGCTTGCCGGTGGCTGGCCGAAGCTCGCGGGCAGCTTCATGTCGGCCGGGTCGAACATGTCCCAGTACCTGCCCGGCGGCGTGAACGGGTGATGCGGGTCGGGAAAGGAACACTGGATGAAGAAGGGTTCCCTGCCGCCCGCGCGCGCGTGCGCTTCGAGATAGTCGCAGGTCTTTTCCGCGACGTAATGGGTCGGGTAGAGGTCTTCCGGCACGGCCGTGCGCCAGGCCTGCGGGCAGGCGTAGGTGTTGCCGGGGAGCTGGTTTTCCGGCCCGACCAGATTATCGGCGCCGGGGCGGCGTTCCTCGCGCCAGCGCGCATAGTGGCCGACCACCTTGTCGCCGTGCCCGACGCAGAGATCGACGTGGCGGAAGCCGTAATAGGGCAGGTCGAGTTCTTCGCGCGATCCGGTAAGCCACCTGGGGCGGAGTTCCTGATCGTAGCGGCCGTGGCCGAGGATCGTCCTGTCGGCCTCGCGCAGCTCTTCGGGCGGCAGGACGAGCGCGGGGTCGATTTCAGGCATGCCGAGCGTGGGTTTGCGCGGCGACATGCTTTGCAGGTGGCACTTGCCGATCAGCGCCGTTTTCCAGCCCGCCGCCGCCAGAATGTCGACGAAGGTGGTGGCCGACAGCGACAGCGGGATGCCGTTGTGCCGCGAGCCGTGCAGCGACGGCATGCGCCCGGTCATCAGCGTCGCGCGGTTGGGCATGCAGATGGGTGTTGCGACATAGAAGCGCGAAAAGCGCGTGCCGCGCTCCGCGATCGAATCGATATGCGGCGTGGGTATGGGGCTGCCATAGCAGCCGAGGTGATCGGCGCGCTGCTGATCGGTGATGAAAAGAATGAAGTTCGGCCGACGCGCCGCGGGTTCCGCCATCTCAGGGCTTGCCCGCCGGGATTTTGATCTCGTCGGGATGGTCGAAGACGTAGGTGTTGTCGCCGACTTCCCGGTTCCCGCCGTCGTGGCGCGGCTTGCCGGAGGGTTCGGCCCGCGCGCCGAGCAGGATCATGTAGACCTCGCCCGTATTGTCGAGCTGGTAAAGGTGATCCTTCGGGATCACCATGAGCTGGCCCGGATCGATCGCCTTGCTGGAGCCGTCGGGGAAGTGGAAGGTGCATTGGCCCTGCACGCAGTAGAAGAACTGGTCGGCCGTGTGCTTGTGCATCGGCCCCTTGGTGCCGGGCCAGTCGCCATGCACCCAGGTGTGGAAGTGGTCCGATGAAAAGAGAACCTTCTTGGAATGGCCGAGCGCGAGTTCCGGCTGCTTGATCAGGTCGATGAATTCGACGGCCATGTTGCCTCCCTCCGGCACCCGGGGCGCCGTATTCTCGTTGTGGGGCCAGTCTGGCAAATGGCCGTAAAAGACTCAACGGCCATCGCCCGCGGTGCTAAAGTCGCCGCCAAAATTTCGAAAACCAGGGCCGGGGAGGGCCTCGTCATGACCGATTTCGCGCTTCTCAACTTTGCCGGTGCCAACGGCGACGCCGTGCCGGGCATCAAGGTGGGCGACCACGTCATCCCCATCGCCGAAGGCTTCGCCGCCATCGGCCGCAGGAACGTTCATTGGGCGGGTTCGACCAGGGACGCGCTGTGGCACTGGCCGGAAGCCGAGCTGGCGCTGGGCGAGCTTGCCGTGCTCGCCAATGATCCGGCGGTGAAGAAGGTGTCGAAGCCGCTCGCCACCGTGCGGCTGATGGCGCCGATCCTCTATCCCGACGCGATCTTCTGCGCCTTCGCCAACTTCACCGACCACATGAAGGAAATGTCCGACCGCTCGCCGCCCGACAAGACGAAGGTGAAGCCGCTGCACTTCGTCAAGCTGGGCGCGCACTGCGTGATCGGGCCGGAAGACGTGGTGAAGCTGCCCGCCGCCTCCAAGCAGGTGGACTGGGAGGCGGAACTCGCCGTCGTCATCGGCAGGCCGGCGCGCAACGTCAAGGCGAAGGACGCGATGGATTATGTCGCGGGCTATACCATCATCAACGATCTCTCCCTGCGCGACCGCGGCTCGCGCAAGGACTGGAACGTTCACCACGACTTCCTGATGGGCAAGAGCTTCGACACCGGCGCGCCGATGGGCCCGTGGATCGTGCCGAAGGGCCAGATCAGGGACATCTACAAGCTCGACATGAAGCAGTGGATTTCCGGCGAACTGATGCAGGACTCCGACACCAGCTTCATGCACTTCACCATCGCCGAGCAGATCGAGGCGCTGTCGGTCCAGTTCACCCTGCGTCCGGGCGACGTGATCGCCACCGGCTCGCCGTCGGGCAACGGGCGTCCGCGCGGCATCTACCTGAAGCCGGGCGACGACCTGCTGATCGAAATCCAGGAGATCGGCCGCCTGCACAATCCCATCGAACAAGGCGAATAGGCGGATCGAGCAGGGCGAGCAGGCGGTCGCTTTCAGTCGTCGGCGACGACCGCCGCCTCGATCAGGCGGCGGAACTCCTCGGGCATGGCGACCGACTTGCGCGTCTTGAGATCGAAGCAAACCTCGGTCACTTCCTGGCGGGCGTGAACGGTGCCGGTTTCGATGTTGACCAGGCGCTGGCGGTGCGTCGCGCTCTTGGTGCCGACCTTGTGGAAGCCGGTCTGGACCTTGAGCATGTCGCCCGGGCGCACCTCGCGGACGAAGTCTGTCGAAGTGCGCGCCACCACCGTGACGACGCCGATGTCCTTCATCAGCTGGTTGGTGATGCCGATCAGCGGCCAGATCTGGAAGCTGCCGTCGTCGAACACATGGGCGTACCAGCGCACGTTCATGTGCCCCAGATGATCGCAGTGGGCGGGCATGACCACCATGCGCGCGGTATCTATCCAGTCGGCCATCGGTCCTCTCCGGTTGCGCCAGATGGCGCACCAGCCAATTGCGCCAAACGCCGCAGCATAGGCGCCGGGGCGCTTGGGGAAAAGGCGGCCTTTCATGAAAAATCGCCGCGTCGGCGGTTGACCGCGCGGCGCAGATGGCGGCCTAATCCGGCTTCACGACGATGGAGTTTGCCATGCGGAAGGTTTTGGTGCCGGAGCGCCGGCTCGTTCTCGGCGGCCTGTTGAGCCTGGCGGGGGTGACGCTCGCGGGCTGCCTGACGCCCTCGGGCGGTTCCGTCGCCGATCAGCGGCGCAACATCCAGGAGATGCGGGCGAAGACGCTTTCCGACCTCTACAGGATCCATCCCGGTGCGCGTGTGCGCATCGACCGGGCGGCGGGCTACGCCGTGTTCAGCAACATCAACATCAATATCATCTTCGTATCGGCGGGCGGCGGCTACGGCGTCGCGCGCGAGCGCGCGACGGGGCGCGACGTCTACATGCGGATGGGATCGGCCGGCGTCGGGCTCGGGCTCGGCGTCAAGGATTTCCGCGGCGTTTTCGTCTTCGACACGAAGGACAGAT
>CAXRES010000210.1:0-2589 GCA_964229575.1 Alphaproteobacteria bacterium | reverse complement strand
GGCGCGCGCCGCACTCGCCAAGGGCGACGACGGCGGCGCGCGCAGCCTTTATTCGCAGGTGCGCGAACACGACGAGAAGAACGTCGATGCGCTGGCCGGTCTGGCGCGCTGCTACATCGCTTCCGGCGAAACCGAAGCGGCCGAAGCGATCCTGGGCGAGCTTCCCGATCCGGCCAAGACCCATGCCGACGTGCAGGCGGCGCGCGCGGCACTGGAACTGAAGGCGCAAGGTGCCGCCGTCGCCGGCGAAACCGAAGCGTTGCAGGCGAAGGTGACGGCCGACCCGGCCGATCACCAGGCGCGCTACGATCTGGCCGTGGCGCTGCTCGGCGCCGGCCGGCGCGAAGACTCGGTCGATCAGTTGCTCGAAATCGTCAGGCGCAAGCGCGACTGGAACGAATCGGCGGCGCGCAAGCAGCTGGTGAAGATGTTCGAGGCCTGGGGTCCGCAGGATCCTCTCACCGTCGAAGGCCGTCAGCGGCTTTCGGCCATTCTGTTTGCGTGAGGCGACGATGGCGCGGCAGCCATACGCTCCGGAAATTCTTCCCGACGTCCTGCCGATCTTTCCGCTGGCGGGCGTGCTGCTGCTGCCGCGCGGCTCGCTGCCGCTCAACATCTTCGAGCCGCGCTATCTCGCGATGACGCAGGACTGCCTCAGGTCGGACCATCGCATGATCGGCATGATCCAGCCGAACGGCGCCGACGATGCCGAGGCGATCGCGGCATCGGGGCGCAACGGGCCGGACATGTTTCACACCGGCTGCGCCGGCAAGCTGATCCAGTTCGCCGAAACGCGCGATCACCGCTACATGATCACGCTGGTCGGCATCTCGCGCTTCCGCATCGCCGAAGAACTTTCGATGGTGCGCGGCTACCGCCGCGTGCGCCCCGACTGGTCCGGTTTCGAAGACGATCTGGAAGAGGAATACGAGCGCGGCCAGTTCGACCGCGACCGGCTGCTCGCCGCGCTCAAGCGGTATTTCAAGACGCACAAGATCGATCCCAACTGGAAGGCGATCGGCGAGATGGGCGACCGCATGCTGGTCACCTCGCTCAGCATGGGCTGTCCGTTCAATCCGTCGGAAAAGCAGGCGCTGCTCGAAGCGGCGACGCTGCCCGACCGCGCCGTGGTGCTGACCACCCTGCTCGAAATGTCCGCAACCCCCGACGCGCCGTCCGAAGGCACGCGTCACTGACGAAGCAAACGAAGAGGCCCACATGTCGGGAACGTCCAACGAAGTCGATCCGAAACTGCTGGAAATCCTGGTCTGCCCGGTGACCAAGGGGCCGCTCACCTACGACCGCGCGCGCGGCGAGCTGGTTTCCGAGAAGGCCGGGCTTGCCTTCCCCGTGCGCGACGGCATCCCCATCATGCTGGTCGACGAAGCCAGGCGCCTCGACGCGGGCGGCGCGGCCTGAGGACGGACGTGACCGGCCCCGCCAGAGCCCCCGAACCGGTGGTCGAGGAACTGCGGCTCAACCGCGCCGAACGGCGGCTCGAAGTCACTTTTGCCGACGGCGCGCGACGGTCCTTCGGCGCCGAATACCTGCGCGTCGAAAGCCCGTCGGCGGAGGTGCAGGGCCACGGGCCGGGCCAGCGGGTGATCGTGCCGGGCAAGGCGGACGTGGGCATTTCCGGGCTGGAGCCGGTCGGCAATTACGCCGTGCGTATCCTGTTCGACGACGGCCACGACACCGGCATCTATTCCTGGAGCTACCTGCGCGAACTGGCCGACGAGTTCGACGCGCGCTGGAGCGCCTACACCAAGGCGCTCGCCCGCCAGGGCCTGTCGCGCGAACGCAAGTAGCGGGGAACTCCCCCTATCCGTTCAGAGCGGCTCGCCGCGCGCAAGGCGCGGCAGATCGCCGCTCAGCCCCATCGCTTCGGCCATGAACAGGCGGCGCGCCGGCGCGATCGCATCGAGCGCCACCATGCCCGCCCGGCGCGCGAGATCGAGCGCCGCGGTGTCGATGGCGAAGACACGGTTGAGCAGGTCCGTCGCCGCGGCGAGGCAGGTGTCGTCGAAGCGCCGCCAGCGCTGGTAATCGACGAGCGCCGTCTTCATCCCGAAATCGAGGCCGAGGCGTTTCGCATCGACGATTACCTCGGCGAGTGCCGCGGCGTCGCGGATACCGAGGTTCAACCCCTGCCCGGCGATGGGATGGATGGCGTGCGCGGCATCGCCGATCAGCGCGATGCGGTGGGCGATGTAGCTTTCGGCCAGCGTCAGCGCCAGCGGGTACGTCTGGCGCGGTCCCGCGACGCGCGCGCGGCCCAGCCGGTCGCCCAGCCTGCGGGCAAGCTCGCTTTCGAAATCGGCGTCGGAAAGTTTCAGCAGGTCATCGATGCGCGCCGTCGGTTCCGTCCACACGACGAAGGACATCGGCGTTCCGTCCCGACCATCGGGCAGCGGCAGCACGGCGAAGGGACCGCCCGCGAGAAATTTTTCCTCGGCCACGCCGCGATGGGGGCGCGCATGGGAAATCGCCAGGATGACCGCCGCCTGGTCGTAGGCCCATTCGGTGACGTTGATGCGCGCCGCCCGGCGGACGAGCGAATTGCGCCCGTCGGCGCCGACGACGAGGCGC
>CAXRES010000209.1:0-14794 GCA_964229575.1 Alphaproteobacteria bacterium | reverse complement strand
AAGCCGCCGCCCTTCTTCAAGGTCGCCGACCGCTTCCGCGCGCAGGCGCGGGCCTGGCCCGCGCGTCAGGTCGAAGACGCTCTCGGCATCCTGTCGGAGGCGGAAGTGCGCTGCAAGTCGACCGGCATGCCGGCCGAACTCGTCTGTTCCCGGGCGTTGATGCAGATCGCGGTGGCGGGCCGCCGCGCGCGGCAAGGCTGATCCGGTTATCCCCCGGCGCGCGATTGCGGGTCGCGCTTCAGGCGGTGCAAGACGTCATCGAGCTGTTCGAGCGTTTCGAAGTGAATGGCGATGTCGCCCGATTCGCCCTGAAGACTGATCGACACTTTCAGGCCCAGCAGCAGCGACAAGTCGCGTTCGAGCGCGCGCGTGTCGGCATCCTTGTGGCCGGGCGTCGCGGCGGGCCCTGCCGCCCGCTTGCGCGCGCGCGGCGCCTTGCCCGACTGGGCGAGCCGTTCCGTCTCGCGCACGCTCAGGCCCCTGGCCACCACTTCTTCGGCAATGACCAGCGGATCGGGCGCGTTGAGAAGCGCCCGCGCATGGCCGGCCGACAGGCGCCCGTCGTCGAGCATGAGCTTCACTTTCTCGGGAAGGTTGAGCAGACGAAGCATGTTTGCGACATGGCTGCGGCTCTTGCCGACGGCGCGCGAAAGGTCTTCCTGGGTGTGGGAAAATTCCCTCATCAGACGCTGATAGCCCTCGGCCTCTTCGAGCGGCGTCAGGTCCTGGCGCTGGATGTTTTCGACCAGCGCGACTTCGAGCGCTTCCGCATCCGAAAGGTCGCGCACCACGACCGGCAGTTCGTGCACCTGCGCCAGTTGGGCCGCGCGCCAGCGCCGTTCGCCGGCGATGATCTCGAACTGGTCGTTTTCTCCGGCGATGCGCCTTACAAGCAACGGTTGCAGTACGCCCTTCTCGCGGATCGAATCGACGAGCGTGCCGAGCGCTTCGTCGTCGAAGCGCCGGCGCGGCTGGAATCGGCCCGGGCGCAACTGGCCGACGGTGACCTTGCGCGTCGTGCGTACGCGGTCGAGTTCGGCGTAGTCCTGTTTCTCCTCGCCGAACAGCGCGGCGAGCCCGCGGCCGAGATTGCGTTTTTCGCGGCCGGCGCCGCTCTGATCGGTCATTTCACTTCGGCCTCCCGCCGAATCACTTCGCGCGCGAGCTGGATGTAGGCTTGCGAGCCCGGGCAGCGCAGGTCGTAAAGCAGCACCGGCTTGCCGTGCGACGGCGCCTCGGACACGCGCACGTTGCGTGGGATCACCGTGGCGTAGACTTTCTCGCCGAGAAAGCCGCGCACGTCGGCCGCGACCATGTTGGTGAGGTTGTTTCGCGCATCGGCCATGGTGAGGACGACGCCTTGCAGATCGAGATCCGGATTGAGATTTCGCTTGATGCGCTCGATGGTGCGCAGCAGGTGGGTCAGCCCTTCAAGGGCGAAGAACTCGCATTGCAGCGGCACCAGCACCGCGTCGGCGGCGACCAGCCCGTTCAGCGTCAGCAGATTGAGCGACGGCGGACTGTCGACCAGCACGTAATCGTAATCCGTCGCGACATGGGCGAGCGCATCGCGCAGGCGATATTCGCGCCGGTCCATGTCGATGAGTTCAAGCTCGGCGCCGGCGAGATCGACCGTGCTCGGCACGATGTCGAGGCGCGGTACGTCGGTGTGCTGCGTCGCCTCGCGCACGCTCGCCCGGCCGATGAGCAGATCGTAGGTGCCCTTCTCGCGCCGGTTCTGACCGATGCCCAACCCGGTCGAGGCATTGCCCTGGGGATCGAGATCGACCACCAGAACGCGCGAACCGACGGCGGCGAGCGCCGTCGCCAGGTTGATCGCCGTCGTCGTCTTGCCGACGCCCCCCTTCTGGTTGGCGATGATCAGGATGCGTGGACGGCGGACGCGGGGCAGCGTCGCTTCGCGGTCGTCGGGCCCATCCTGCGGCACTGTCGTTTCGTATGTGGAACTAACCACGGCTGATGTCCCTGAGACGGAGCACTGCGGCGTCCGCCTCGGTCTGGCTGGCGATGACCTCGGCCGTCATCTTCCACTCTTTGGCCGTGACGGTCAATTCTTGACGGGCCTGACGGCCCTTCAGCAGCAGAACCACCGGCGAAACCCCCGGAAATAACGTAAATCTCTGAATTAACGATAAGAATTTATCGACCGGCGCGATCGCGCGGGCGGTTATAACGTGCGCCGGAAAGGGTTCGAGATGCTCGACGCGGCAGTTATGGATGGCCACCGACACGTTTGCGGCGCGCGCGGCCTCGCGCAGGAAGGCACATTTGCGCGCATCCGATTCGACGAGATGCACGTCGAGGGCCAGTCCCCTGCCCATGCCCAGGATAGTCAACACCAAGGCCGGAAAACCGGCGCCCGAGCCGACATCAAGCACGGTCAAGGTGCCGCTTCGGCCCACCGCCTGTTCGCGCAAAAGCGGCAGAAGTTGCGCCGAATCGAGGAAATGACGGCGCCAGAGGTCCGCCAGGCTGTCGTCGGAAACCAGGTTGATCGTCTTCTGGAAATGCCGGAGGGCGTCGGCATAGGCACGGCAGGCGTCCAATGGTTCACGTGAAACATTCGCCGCCGCGGCGAATTCCTCCGCCGTCATCGGAACGGGACCGCGGGGCGCCGGTCGACGCACCGCCTAGGCACTCGCCCGCAATGCGGCGGACCCCGCGTGGCGCTTGCGGGCGTCTTTTCGGACGTGGGCCAGGAGCGCGGTCAGGGCGGCCGGGGTCATGCCGGGGATACGGGCGGCATGGCCCAGGGTTTCCGGGCGCACCCGCTGGAGCTTGTCGCGGATTTCGTTCGACAGGCTGCCGACGGCCGAATAGTCGAGGGTCGCCGGGATCGCCAGCGCCTCGTCGCGGCGGAAGGCATCGATATCGGCCTGCTGTCGGCCGACATAAACGGCATACTTGCCATCGCCTTCTATCCGGGTCCAGAGCGAATTGTCTATCTTGTTGATTTCCGGCCAGATTTCGCAAAGTCGGGAGAGCGTCACGCCGTCGTGGGACAAAAGGCGCCAAGCGGTGCGGCGGCTGCCATCCTCGCTGACCTTCAGTCCCGCCCGGCCAAGCTCGGCCGAGGTCGCCGAAAGGCCTTCCAGCAACCCGCGCGCGTCGGCCAGGGCCGCAGCCTTGGCGGCGTAGACGGTGGCCCGTTCGCCCCCGACGCAGCCTGCTGCCTGTCCCAGAGGCGTCAGGCGCTGGTCGGCGTTGTCGGCGCGCAGCGAAAGGCGGTATTCGGCGCGCGAGGTGAACATGCGATAGGGCTCGCTCACGCCGCGGGTCACCAGGTCGTCGATCAGGACGCCGAGATAGGCCGAGGCCCGGTCGACGATGAAGGGATCGCGGCCCCCACCCGCCCGTAGCGCCGCATTGATCCCGGCGATGATCCCCTGCGCCGCCGCTTCTTCGTAGCCGGTCGTGCCGTTGATCTGCCCGGCGAGAAAAAGGCCCGGAACCCTGCGGGATTCAAGGCTGTGGCCGAGTTCCCGTGGATCGACGTAGTCATATTCGATGGCATAGCCCGGTCGCATCATGACGGTTCGTTCCAGGCCCGGAATGGTCTTGAGCAGCGCCTCCTGCACGTCGCGCGGCAGGGAGGTCGAAATGCCATTGGGATAGACCGTCGGATCGTCGAGCCCCTCGGGTTCAAGGACTATCTGATGGCGCTCGCGGTCGGCGAAGCGCACCACCTTGTCCTCGATCGACGGGCAATAGCGCGGGCCCGTGCTCTTGATCTGGCCGGAATACATCGGGGCGCGATGCAGGTTGGCGCGGATCAGCTCATGCCCTGCCCGGGTCGTCGCGGTGATGCCGCACGAAATCTGCGGCGTCGTGATGGCGCCGGTCAGGTAGGAAAAGGGTTCCGGCGGCTGATCGCCGGGCTGGCTGTCCAGCCCGGCCCAGTCGATGGTCCGGCCATCGAGGCGCGGCGGCGTGCCGGTCTTGAGCCGCCCCAGCGCGAAGCCGAAGCGCGCGAGCGTGCGCGACAGGCCGAGCGCCGGCGCCTCGCCCACCCGGCCGGCGGGGATCGTTTCCTCGCCCATGTGGATGAGGCCGCTGAGGAACGTGCCGGTCGTGAGAATGACCGCGCCGGCGGCGACATTTCCGCCGTCGCCCAGGATCACCCCGCCGATACGGCCCTCCCCGTCCAGAATCAGGTCCTCCACCGCCCCTTCCCGAATTTCCAGTCCGGGCTGGTTGGCGAGGATGTCCTGCATGGCGGCACGGTATAGCTTGCGGTCGGCCTGGGCACGCGGCCCCTGGACGGCCGGACCCTTGGAGCGGTTGAGGACGCGGAACTGGATCCCCGCACGGTCGATGGCCCGGCCCATGACGCCATCCAGCGCATCGATCTCGCGCACAAGGTGGCCCTTGCCCAATCCGCCGATGGCCGGGTTGCAGGACATCTCGCCGATGGTCGCCCGTCTATGGGTGAGCAGCAGGGTCGCCGCCCCCATACGGGCGGCAGCCGCCGCGGCTTCGCAACCGGCATGGCCGCCACCGATGACGATGACGTCGAAATGATCCGGGAGAGTCTTCATGGGCGCGAGACTCTACGCACGGCAATCGGGCTGTCAAAGGGAAACAGGGTCGATCGGTCGCGGAAATGTTTCACGTGAAACATCGACAGCCGCGAATGATTACTTCCCTACGCAAAAACGGGAGAAAATCAGGTCGAGCACATCTTCCACATCGACCCGCCCGGCAATACGGCCCAAGGCGCGGATCGCCAGCCGCACCTCTTCTGCAACCAGTTCGGGTTCTGCAACTAGCTCGGGCTCTGCAACCTGCTCCGGCGTCGCCGACCGGTCGGCCAGCGCAAGGGCCCGGGCTAGCGCCTCGGCGGCATCGGACAAGGCCAGCCGATGCCTTTCCCGGGTCAACGGCGCCGGGCCCAAACCGCTCAGCTTGTCCTCCAGGAACGCCCGGATGTGCCGCAGCACATCGTCGATGCCGGCCCCCGTCAGCGCCGAAACGGCGATCACCGGCAATGAACATTTCGATTTCAGAACATTCTTTGCCTGCTCGACCGACGCGAGCGGCAGGCGATCGGCCTTGTTGAGCAGGATCACGGAATCCCCGCCAAGCACCGCCGCGGGCAGCGGATCGACCGCCAGTGGACGCGATGCATCGATCACGAAAAGCCGCAGATCCGCGGCTTCCGCCCTGACAAGGGCCCGTCGGACCCCTTCCGACTCCACCCTGTCCGCCGTCTCCCGCAGGCCCGCCGTATCGGCGACGATGACCGGCAGACCGGCGAGATCGAGGTGAATCTCTACCACGTCCCGGGTCGTTCCTTCCGTTTCCGAAACAATTGCCGCTTCGCGTTGGGCAAGCATGTTCAGCAAACTCGACTTGCCGACATTGGGTGCGCCGATGATCGCCAGGTGAAAGCCGCTGCGCAGCCTTTCCCCGGTATCCTCGCCCTGGCGAACTGAGTCTATTTCTCTAGTTGTTTCGTTTATTTCTTCCAACGCGTGGGCCAACGCGCCCGCCGGTATGTCTTCATCGGCGAAATCGACCACGGCCTCGATTTCGGCCAGGGCGCCGGTCAGCCGCTCCTGCCACTGGGAAAAGCGCCGGCTGAGGGCACCGCCGTACTGCTCAAGGGCGAGACGCCGCTGGGCTTCCGTTTCCGCCGCCACGAGATCGGCAAGCGCCTCGACCTGCGCCAGATCCAGTTTGCCGTTGGCGAAGGCCCGCCGGGAAAACTCGCCGGGTTCGGCCGGACGAAGGCCTTCAAGCCCGCCCAGCGCGCGGGCCACCCCGTCGATCACCGCGCGCCCGCCGTGGACGTGCAACTCCACCACATCTTCGCCGGTGAAGCTCGCGGGCGCCGGGAAACGAAGAACCAGGGCGTGATCGAGCATCTCGCCCGAGGCCGGATCGCACAACCGCGCCATCGTCGCCAGTCGCGGCGCCGGGCGCCCGCCGCCAAGCGCAGCAAGCGCCCCGGCCGCGCGCGGGCCGGATATGCGAAACACCGCGATGCCCGCCGCGCCGTGGCCCGAAGCCAGGGCAAAGATCGTATCTTCGACCACGCACCGATCCTTCAAAATCGCAACGACGGGCGCCCGAACCGCAATCTCGCAAATAAACGGTTGTGGTTACCGGCCAAGCCCCACAGACTCCGCGGAGCCATCGCTTACACCCAACGCCGCGCCCGCGCCAGTGCCGCGCGGCGCGCAGGACATCGCCCCAATTCATGCGCAACGAACTCGACCGCGAAACGAGCCCGTATCTCCTCTCCCACGCCGCCAACCCCGTACACTGGCAGGCCTGGGGCGAAGCCGCCTTTGCCCGCGCGCGCAGCGAAAACAAGCCCGTGCTGCTGTCGATCGGCTACGCCGCCTGCCACTGGTGCCACGTCATGGCCCACGAGAGCTTCGAAGACGACGAAACCGCCGCGGTCCTCAATCGACATTTCGTTTCGATAAAGGTCGACCGGGAAGAACGCCCCGACATCGACACGATATACCAGTCGGCGCTTTCGCTTCTGGGCGAACACGGCGGCTGGCCGCTCACCATGTTCCTGACGCCAGAAGGAACGCCGTTCTGGGGCGGCACGTATTTCCCGCCCGAGCCGCGCTACGGCCGTCCCGGTTTCAAGTCCCTGCTCGGCCGTGTCGCGGCAGTCTACGCCGAACAGGGCGACAAGGTGGCGAAGAACGCCGCGGCCATGCGCGACGCGCTCACCCGCATGAACCAGGGCGCGAACGGCGATCTGATTCCGTCATCCGTCGCCGATCAGGTCGCCCTTCGCCTGCTGCGTGAATTCGACGCGACGAATGGCGGCATCGGCACCGCGCCCAAGTTTCCCCATGTGCCGATTTTCGAGCTTGTCTTCCGCGCCGGCCTGCGCACCGGAAACAGCGAACTGACCGATGCCGTCATCTTCGCCCTGATCAGGATGAGCCAGGGCGGAATCTACGATCACCTCGGCGGCGGTTTCGCGCGTTACTCGACCGATGCCCGGTGGCTGGTGCCGCACTTCGAAAAGATGCTCTACGACAACGCGCAGATCATCGACGCGCTGCGTCTTGCGCTCAACGCCACGGGCGATCCCCTGTTCGCCCAGCGCATCGTCGAAACCGCGGAATGGACCCTGCGCGAGATGGTCGCCGACGGCGGCGGCTTTGCCGCGACGCTCGATGCCGACAGCGAAGGCGAAGAAGGAAAATTCTACGTCTGGACCGAAGCCGAGATCGACGCCGCACTCGGTCCCGGCGAGGACACCGACCTGTTCAAGCAGGTCTATGGCGTGAGCGCCGAGGGCAACTGGGAAGGCAAATGCATCCTCAATCGCATCGCGGCGCCGGAATTGCTCGATCCCGGCACCGAGACCCGCCTCGCGGTTCTGCGCCGCCGATTGCTGGAAGCGCGCGCGGCGCGCGTCCGCCCCGGCTGGGACGACAAGGTTCTGGCCGACTGGAACGGACTGATGATTGCAGCGCTCGCGCGCGCCGGCGCCGCGTTCGAACGCGGCGACTGGATCGACGCCGCGATGGATGCCTTCGATTTCGTCCGCACCCGCATGGCGGTGCCGGGCGCCGACCATGCACGTCTCGTGCATTCGTTGCGCGCCGGACGTCAGGGCGCGCCGGCCATGCTCGACGACTACGCCGCGATGATCAACGCCGCGCTGGCACTTCACGAAGTGACCGGCGACGAAGGCGCCGTCGAAGCGGCCCTTGCCTGGATCGACACGCTCGACCGGCTCTATGCCGACGGCAGCGGCGGCTATTTTCTCACCGCCGCCGATGCCTCGAACCTGATCGTTCGCACGCGCAACGCCCATGACGGCGCAACGCCTTCGGGCAACGGCATGATGGCATCGGCCTTCGCGCGCCTTTTCGCGCTCACCGCCGACGACCGCTGGCGCCGCCGCGCCGAAGGGGTGATCCGCGCCTTCTCCGGCGAACTGGAGCGAAACGTCTTTCCGCTGGCCACCCTGATCAACGCCGCCGACCTGCTGGCCAACCCCGTGCAGGTGGTGATCGGCGGCGCGCGCCAGGACGAAGAAACGGAAGCGTGGCTTGCCGCCGCCCATCGCGCCGCGGCACCCGGTCTGGTCGTGCAGGTCGTCGAGCCGGGCCGGGAATTGCCCCCCGGCCACGTCGCCCACGGGAAAAGGTCCGAAGCCGGGGCCGCGGCCACCGCTTATGTTTGCGCAAGACAGACCTGTTCCCTGCCGCTCACCGATGCCGAGGAGCTTCACGATGCCATCACAAGCAACAAGACAGGCACAAGCAACAAGACGGGCGCCTGATATCGCCGTCGATCCGCCGACGCCAGTTTACCGGCTGACCGTGGCGAGCCCGGTGGGCCCGCTGACGCTGTTCGAACAGGACGGCGCCATCACCAACCTGCTATGGGCCGCGAGCGACCGCCTGCGCAACGGCCGGCCCACGCCGTTGCTCGCCGCCGCCCGCGGCCAGCTCGCGGACTATTTCGCGGGACGGCGCAAGGACTTCGATCTGCCGCTTGCTCCCCAGGGCACCGATTTTCAGCGCCGCGTCTGGCAGGCCATCGGTGAAATCCCGCATGGCGCCACGGCCAGCTACGGCGACATCGCGCGGAAGATCGGCAGCGCGCCGCGCGCCGTCGGCACCGCCTGCGGCGCCAATCCCATACCCATCATCAGTCCCTGCCACCGGGTGATGGGCGCGAACGGCGGCCTCAACGGCTATTCCGGCAAGGGCGGGCTTGCCACCAAGCGCCACCTGCTCGGCCTCGAAGGGGTGTCCTGCAAGGACCGATAAACTTCCTGCGCCGCGCCGGATCAGCTTGCGGCAAGCTGGTAGCCCGGCGTCGAGCGCGACAGGGCGATTTCTTCCGGCGTCATGACTTCCTCGATCGATTCGAAAAGCGGCGAGGACAGATATCTTTCGCCGGTATCGGGCAGCATGCACAGGATCACGGAACCCGGTTTCGCCTTCTGCGCGATCTGCATGGCGACAGCAAAGGTCGCGCCGGCAGAAATGCCCGTGAAAATGCCTTCTTTCTGCGCGAGCTTCCGCGACCATTCGATGCCTGCCGCGCCGGCAATCGGAATCAGTTCGTCATAATATCTGCCGTCGATGGATTCCTGCAGCACCAGCGGAATGAAGTCGGGCGTCCAGCCCTGGATCGGATGGGGCTGGAAAGCAGGATGGCTTTGCGCGGGCGAGCCGTTCTTCGAGCGCGCCTGGGCCTTTCCGCTTCCGACGATCTGCGCGTTTTCCGGTTCGCAAAGAATGATCTTCGTTTCCGGACGTTCCTTGCGCAGCACACGGGCAACGCCCGTCACGGTGCCGCCGGTGCCGTAGCCGGTCACCCAGTAGTCGAGCCGCTCTCCCCTGAAATCGGCAAGGATCTCGCGCGCCGTCGTGTTCTCGTGAATCGTGGCGTTGGCTTCGTTCTCAAATTGCCCCGCCAGAAACCAGCCGTTCGCCTCGGCCAGCTCCTTGGCCTTCATGTAGATGCCGGTCGCCTTGTCGGCCCGCGGGGTCAGCACCACTTTGGCGCCGAGAAACCGCATGAGCTTGCGCCGTTCCACCGAAAAACTTTCGGCCATCGTCACGACGAGGGGATAACCCTTCGCCGCGCAAACCATGGCGAGGCCGATTCCCGTGTTGCCGCTCGTCGCCTCGACGACCGTCTGTCCGGGCTTGAGCAGCCCTTTGCGTTCGGCGTCTTCGATGATGCCGATTGCCAGCCTGTCCTTGACCGAAGCCATGGGATTGAAGAACTCGGCCTTGACGTAAAGGCGCACGTGATCGGGCGCGAGATTGTTTATGCGAATACAGGGCGTGTTGCCGATCGTATCAAGGACGCTGTCGTAGAGACGGCCCGAGCCTTCGGTCTTGCGTACAGCCGAAGAGGTCTTGTTCGTAGCCATTATAAAATCCCTTCCCTTTATCGTTCCTGATTTTGCTTTCCTGCGCTATTCCTTCAACCATCCGTGTCGGCCACTTGCCTGTTCCCCGCCAGGGAACGACAGATCTGCGACAGGTTAAGGCAAACATGGAACGGGTTCCAGAACACCGCCGTCATCGGCGGCTTCCGGCGGGAACGGCAATAACAAGCCCTGTTTCCGGGGTGGCGGGGTGCGGGCATGGCGGGTTCGCCCCTTGAACACGCCTGCCCGAGCCGGTAAGACTCGGTTCAAGCAAGAAACCGGACTCTCGGGGAGTTTCCCATGCCAGACATCAAGATCGCCGCCCAGGGCGGCGGCAGCTTTTCCGCTTATCTCGCCATGCCGGCCGGGACGCCGGCCGCGGGCCTTGTGCTGATCCAGGAAATCTTCGGCGTCAACCGGGTCATGCGCGATCTTGCCGACGGTTTCGCCAGGCAGGGCTATATCGTCGCCTGCCCGGACCTGTTCTGGCGCATCGAGCCCGGCGTGCAGCTCACCGACAAGAGCCAGGGCGAATGGGACAGGGCTTTCGCGCTGATGAACAAGTTCCTGCCCGACTTCGCCAAGGGTGTGGGCGACATCCAGGCGACCATCACCCACATCCGCGGAATGAAGGAATGTTCGGGCAAGGTCGGCACGGTCGGCTACTGCCTCGGCGGCTCGCTCGCCTACGCGACGTCCTTCTTCACCGATTCGGACGCTTCGGTCGGCTACTACCCAGTGCAGATCGACGACTATCTCGGCCAGGTTCCCAACATCAAGAAGCCGCTGATGCTGCACATCGCGGAAAAGGACGGCTTCTGCCCGCCGCAATCGCAGCAGAAGATCCGCGATGCGCTGGCGACCAACAGGCTCTGCACCGCACACACTTACGCCGGCGTCGATCACGCGTTCGCGCGCGTGGGCGGGGCCAACTACAACGAAGCGGCGGCGAAACAGGCCAACGACCGCACGTCGGCCTTCTTCAAGAACCACCTCGCCTAGGGAGCGCAACATGGTCAAGGTCGTACGGGTCCACGCCTACGGCGGGCCCGAAGCGCTCTCCTGGGACGATGTCGAGCTGGGCCAGCCCGGCCCCGGCCAGGCGCTGATCCGCCAGAAGGCGGTGGGGCTCAATTACATCGACACCTATCACCGCACCGGGCTCTACAAGCTGCCCGCGCTGCCCCATGCGCTCGGCGTCGAAGGCTCGGGCGTGGTCGAGGCGGTCGGTCCCGGCGTCACCAACGTCAAGCCGGGCGACCGCGTCTGCTACGGCTCCATCCTCGGCGCCTATGCCGAGGCGCGCATCGTTCCGGCCGACCGTCTGCTGCCCCTGCCGGACGGCATCAGCGACGAGGTCGCCGCGGCGATCATGCTGAAAGGCATGACGGCGCGTTATCTCGTGCGCGTCACCTATCCGGTGAAAAAGGGCGATACGGTGCTGATCCATGCCGCGGCGGGCGGCGTCGGCCTGATTGCCTGCCAGTGGGCGAAGCATCTCGGCGCCACGGTGATCGGCACCGTCGGTTCCGAAGAAAAGGCGGCGCTGGTGCGCGCGCACGGCTGCGATCATCCGATCAACTACACGCGCGAGAACTTCGTCGCCAGGGTGAAGGAAATCACCGGCGGCAAGGGCCTGCCGGTGGTCTACGATTCGGTCGGCAAGGATACGTGGGAAGGTTCGCTCGACTGCCTCGCCCCGCGCGGGCTGATGGTGTCCTACGGCAACGCCTCCGGGCCAGTCGCGCCGATGTCGGTGCTGGTGCTGATGCAGAAGGGCTCGCTGTTCCTCACCCGGCCGACGCTCGCGCACTACATCGCGAGCCGCGCCGAATACGAGGAAACCGCGAACGACCTGTTCGGCGTGGTCAAGTCCGGGGCGGTCAGGATCGGCGTCAACCAGCGCTACGCGCTGAAGGACGTCGGCCAGTCGCACATCGATCTCGAAAGCCGCAAGACCACGGGATCGAGCGTCCTCATCCCGTAAAGCGGCGCGGCGCGCTATCGCCGGCAAAGAAAAACGGCGGGGACATCCCCGCCGTTTTTTCATGTCCGACGCGCCGTGGCGTCAGGTGTTCATCTGCTGGAAGAAATCGTTGTTGGTCTTCGACGACTTCAGCTTGTCGAGCAGGAATTCCATGGCGTCCGACACGCCCATCGGCATCAGGATGCGGCGCAGGACCCACATCTTCGACAGCGTGCCCTGATCGACCAGCAACTCCTCCTTGCGGGTGCCCGACTTGGTGATGTCGATGCCGGGGAAGGTGCGCTTGTCGGTCAGCTTGCGGTCGAGGATGATGTCCGAGTTACCGGTGCCCTTGAATTCCTCGAAGATCACTTCGTCCATGCGCGATCCGGTGTCGATCAGCGCGGTGGCGATGATGGTCAGCGATCCGCCCTCTTCGATGTTGCGCGCGGCGCCGAAGAAACGCTTGGGGCGCTGCAGCGCGTTGGCGTCGACGCCGCCCGTCAGCACCTTGCCCGACGACGGCACCACGGTATTGTAGGCGCGCGCCAGGCGCGTGATCGAATCGAGCAGGATGACGACGTCGCGCTTGTGTTCGACCAGGCGCTTGGCCTTTTCGATCACCATTTCGGCGACCTGAACGTGCCGCGTCGCCGGTTCGTCGAAGGTGGAGCTGACCACCTCGCCCTTCACCGTGCGCGCCATGTCGGTCACTTCTTCCGGGCGTTCGTCGATCAGCAGGACGATCAGGTAGCACTCGGGATGATTCTGCGCGATGGAGTGCGCGATGTTCTGCAACATCATCGTCTTGCCGGTGCGCGGCGGCGCCACGATCAGGGCGCGCTGTCCCTTGCCGATCGGACAGATCAGGTCGATGACGCGGCTGGTCAGGTCCTTGCCCGGCTTCTCGATCTCCATCTTGAGCCGCTCGTCGGGATAGAGCGGCGTCAGATTGTCGAAGTTGATGCGGTGGCGCACCTCGTCGGGATCGCCGAAGTTGATCTTGCTGACCTTGAGCAATGCGAAGTAACGCTCGCCGTCCTTGGGCGCGCGGATTTCGCCTTCCACCGAATCGCCGGTGCGCAGGCTGTAGCGCCGCACCTGGCTCGGCGACACGTAGATGTCGGCGGGGCCGGGCAGGTAGTTGGCCTCGGGCGCGCGCAGGAAGCCGAACCCGTCCTGCAGGATTTCGAGAACGCCCGTGCCGGTGATCGGCGTGTCGTTGTCGGCCAGCGCCTTGAGGATCGCGAACATCATGTCCTGCTTGCGCAGGGTGGAAGCGTTCTCGATCTGCAGTTCTTCGGCGAAGGCCAACAGGTCGGCGGGGGATTTCTGCTTGAGTTCCTGGAGATTCATGGCGTGGGTGATCGGCTATGTGGGGGAAGGGGGAAATGCGCGCTGTCCCGCAAGGATTTCGGGACTTGCCGGCCGCTTCCGCGCTGAAACGTCGCTTTTGTGAGGAACGGCCGGAACGGGCTGGGAGGAGGAACGCGCGGACGCGCGTGCTCGTTGGGAACGTTTCTGCTTTAAAGAAAACCCGGGGTGAAGTCAAACTCCCCGTTCGATCGGGCCCCTCGCGCCTTCTCGGCCAGGCTAGAGCGGCTTGACGATCACCAGGATGACGATGGCGATCATCAGCACCGTCGGCACTTCGTTCACCATGCGGAAAAAACCGGCCGGCCGCGTGTTGCGGTCGGCCTCGAAATCCTTGCGCCAGACCGCCATCAGCATGTGCATGGCGGCCAGTCCGATGACTAGCAACATCTTGATATGAAACCATAATCCGTCGCCCCACACGCCCGGCGCGCTGGCCAGCGCGGCCCCCAGAACGATGACGGCGATCAGCGCCGGGTTCATGATGCCGCGCAGCAGGCGCCGCTCCATGACCTTGAGCATTTCCGAGCGATCGGAGCCTTTGGGCGCGTCCGCGTGATAGACGAACAGGCGCGGCAGGTAGAGCAGGCCGGCCATCCAGGCGATCACGGCGATAACGTGCAAGGCCTTGATCCAGGGATAGAATTCAGAAATCCAGGCATTCATCTCCGGCCCTCGTTTCGTTATCGCAACATCATTCCGGGCCGCCGCAACAGGCCCACGCGGCGGAACAGATGCGCTTTTGCCCGTCGCCGGACGCGCCGCTGACCGTCCCCCGGGCGTCCGCAGCCCGCAGCACCAGCCGCGCCAGCCCGTCAATGAAGGCCGAACGGGTGCCGACGGCAGGCACCCGAACATAGGCTTTCGCGCCCGCCTTTTCCGCCAGCGCACGGTACTCGATATCGAGTTCGACCAGCGTCTCCGAATGTTCGGAAACGAAGGCGATGGGCACGACGACGATGGCCGATCCGGCGCGCGCGGCTTCCTCGATCTCGGCGTCGGTCGACGGACCGATCCATTCGAGCGGCCCGACGCGCGACTGGTAACAGGTTCCGCTCGAAACGCCGGCAAGCAGCCCTTCGCGCGACAGGACGCGGCAAGCCGCGGCGACGCTCATCTCGACCTGGGATTCGTAAGGATCGCCCGCGGCGATCACGCGCTTGGGCAGGCCGTGCGCCGAAAACAGGAGACGGATCGCCGCACCCGGCGCATCGGCCCGCGCGCGCGCAAGGCCAAAGGCCGCCAGCGCCGCGACCGATCCGATGAAACCGTCGTCCTGCGGATAACAGCAGATGCGCGTCGTCTGGGCCTTGATGCCGGCACGATGCGCGGCACGGCGCCAGTCGGCGAAGGACGATGCCGTCGTCGTGGTCGAAAATTGCGGATAGAGCGGCAGAAGCACGACGCGCTTCGGATCGAACTCCTTTACCTTGGCCGCCGCCTCGTCGGCGAAGGGATGCCAGTAGCGCATGGCGATGACGACCCGCCAGTCATGGCTCGGCACCTGCGTCGAAAGGGTTTCCTGCAACGCCGCGGCCTGCGCCTCGGTCTCGGGC
>CAXRES010000208.1:0-4205 GCA_964229575.1 Alphaproteobacteria bacterium | reverse complement strand
GCGCGCAGCTTGAACATGGCCGGGCGCGGGCTTCGCGCGAGGATGTCCTCGCGCGCCTTGCGCTGTTCGGCGGTTTCGTTTTCGACCTGGCCGCGGTCGAGGGCTTCGAGGGTCATGGTTTCCTCCTGATATTCTTCGTTTGGCAAAGATTCATGCGGGCGGCGGGCGGAAGCGCCCCGGCCCGAATTCGCCGCATTTCACTCCCCGGAGCCATAAAACGCAAGGGCGAGCGATTCGCACCACTCCGCCCCGCGCCGGCCGCTGCGCGCCGAAAAGGCACCCCGATAAAGCGCCCCGATAAAGCGAAGGGCGCGGCGGGCCTTCCGGCCCCCGCGCCCCGACCTCGGCCCGCCCCCGGCAAGCGCCGGGGGCCGGAACATGGTTACTGTTTCTTCTTCGGCACGGCCGGCGGCCACAGCCTGGCGGCGATGGCGACGACGTCCTTGGGCGCGGCGTAGGCTTCCTTGATCGCCTTTTCCATGTCGGCGCCGTTCATCGGATCGATCTCGAGCTTGAACTTTTTCGCTTCGGCCAGGAATTTCGGATCCTTCATGGTCGCATCGAAGGCCTTGCGCGCCGCTTCCACCAGGTGCTTCGGCACCTGCGGCGGATAGAGGAACGGACGGCCCAATTCGTCGCGCACGCCGAACAGCTTGAGCGCGGCCTGCTGCTTCGGATCCTTGACGTAATCCATGAGCAGCGGCACGCCCTGCAGTTCCTTGATGCCCTTGGTGCCCGCCTGCAGGATGAAGCGGATCTTCTTATGCTGGAGCCACTCGGGATTGGCCGCGACATAGGTGTCGTAGGACAGCCCGCAGATGCCTTCGACCTCGCCGCGCTCGACCGCGAGACGCATTTCCGTCGTCTTGTAGCCCGAGATCACCTTGAACTTGGTGCCGAGCAGCATGTTGACCATCAGCGGCGTCTTGGCCGAGTTGCCCGACATGCCGGTGGTCGACACGCGAATTTCGCGCTTCCTGGCGTCGTCGATCGTCATGACGTCGCTGGTGTGCCAGACCATGCAGGCGTTGTACTGGGTGGCCAGCGAGCCGATCCATTCGAACTTCGACGGATCGAATTTCGCCGTCGTGTTGCCGAGCAGCGGTTCGGTCAGCAGCGTGTTGTAGGTCGAGCCCATCGTCGAGCCGTCGCGCGGGGCGACCGAATACAGGTAGTTGGTGCCGCGGATGCCGCTGGCGCCGTCCATGTTCTGCGACACGATCGAAGGCTGGCCGGGCAGGTTGCGGTCGAGGTGGCGGGCCAGCAGGCGCGAATAGGCGTCATAGCCGCCGCCGGGGCCCGAGGGGATGACCATCGTCACCCGCTTGCCCTTGAAGAAGGCCTCCGCCGACTGCGCCTGAGCCTGCCCGGGCGCCAGCGCCGCCGCGCCCAGCAGAAGCGCCGCGGCCGCGACGGCCGTATTGCGTGAAATTCGGATCAGATCGATCATTCGTGACTCCCTGAGGTATCCGGCGTCTTTTCGCGCGGAAGCGTTGTGCCTGGTGCCTGTGGAAAATAGATTCCACGAATCGGGGGGGCCCGGCAACGTTATTCGCGGTGGACGCTGCCCCTACACTTGCCCTGCCCGCGGGGGTAAGCTGGCAGCGCGCCGCCCCCGGCCCGGAGCCCCCTTGACCGCCACGCCCACGCCCATGCCTGCCGTTCCGCCCAGCGCCCTTTTCGCCCGCTGGCGGCGCTCGCTTGCCGACCTGCTGATCTGGTTCGATGGCCTGAGAGGCCGCACCGCATCGTTCCACAAGAAGCTGTTCGCGGTCTTCGTCGGCATCAACATGGGTTGTTTCTGGTGGGCGTTGCTGACGGCCTATCCGGAAAAGATGCTGACCTACGAGGCGCGCGAGATCGTCCTCATGTCCGTGCCGGTCGCCATCATGGGCGGGATGTTCGACTACCTGTCGCTGTTCGTCACGCTCTGGATCGCAAGGCGCGCGCTGCGCGCGTCCAGCAACGCCGTGTTCGTCGCCTGTCTCAGCATCGACCTCGCGATCGCCGTCGCCGCGACCTTCTGGGTGCTGTTCGTCTTCACCGTGTCGGGCTGGCTGGTCAATCTGGCGCTCGCACTTCCCGAAACGCTCGGCCAGCGCGAACAGCTCTACAAGGGGCGCTTCCGGTCGGCGCTGGACAATCCTTTCCATCCGGAAAGCCTGCGCAATCTTTATTTCGGCATCGTCATGGGCGCATCCGCCATGCTGCCGACGCTCATTCACCTGTATCACGCGGCGCGCGCCGCCGCTGGCGCGGTGTTCGCCCCCATAAGAGGACGGCCTTAAGCATGGAAGCGACAGGCGGATTTTCGCCCACCTGGCTCGGCATGATCGCCGCGGTGCTGACCACGACCGCCTTCGCGCCGCAGGCGATCAAGGCCTGGCGGTCGCGCTCGACCGGCGACGTTTCCTTCGCCATGTTCCTGATGCTGGTGACCGGCATCATCCTGTGGCTGATCTACGGCGTGCTGATCGACGATCTGCCGCTGATCGTCGCCAACAGCGTCACCCTGGCGCTGGCCGGCGCCATTCTGCTGGCCAAGATCCGCTTCAAATAGGCGGCGCGGCGGCCTAACCGCCGGACGCCAGCATCCGGCGCACGTTCAGATACTGTTTCGGCCAGTTGGGATCGACGCCCTGGCTCTGCGCGGCGTGGCGGACGAAGTACGGATCGTACAGATGCCAGCGCGCGAGGCAGCAGAGATCGGCGCGTCCTTCGGCGACCACCGCGTTCACTTCATCGGCGCTCTTGATATTGCCGACCGTCATCGTCGGCTTGCCCGTGGCCTTGCGGATCGCTTCGGAGAACGGCGCCTGGAACAGGCCCGGCAGTTCGGGGCGGCGTTCGCCGGTGACGTTGCCCGAAGACACGTCGACGATGTCGAGCCCGGCGTCGAACAGCATCTTCGACATTTCGATGCCGTCTTCGATGGTGTTGCCGCCCTTTTCCCAGTCGATCGCCGAGATGCGCGCCGAAATCGGCTTCTGCTCCGGCCATACCTTGCGCACGGCGCGCAGGACTTCGAGCGGAAAGCGCATACGCGCCTCGATCGACCCGCCGTAGCCGTCCGTGCGCTTGTTGGAGAGCGGCGACATGAACGACGACAGCAGATAGCCATGCCCCATGTGCAGTTCGATCAGGTCGAAGCCCGCCTCCTCGGCCCACCTGGCCGACTCGACGAAACACGCGGTGATCGCGGCGATGTCGTCGGTCGTCATGGCGCGCGGCATCGGGCTGTCGTCGGAGAACCGGATGGCCGAAGGCGCGATGATTTCCCAGCCGCGTTCGGCGAGCCCGCGGCTCGAACGCTCCCAGGCCACGGGAACGGAGCCCTTGCGCCCGGCATGGGCGAGCTGGACGCCGATCTTCGCCTCGCTGTCGGCATGGATGAAATCGACGACGCGTTTCCAGGGGGCGACGTGTTCGGGCCGCCACAGGCCGGCGCAACCGGGCGAGATGCGCCCGTCGGCCCGCACGTTGGTCATCTCCGTGAGCACCAGGCCCGCGCCACCCTGGGCGCGCGAGCCGAGATGGACCAGCTGGAAATCGCCGATCGTGCCCTCGACCGCCGAATACATGCACATGGGCGACAGCACAACCCGGTTGGGGATGGTCAGGCCGCGCAAGGTGAACGGCTGGAACATGGGCGGAAGCGACTTGGAATCGGCAGGCATGATTTCTCCCCAGGGGGTTTTTCGGGCGTCGGAACCTATATAGCGCCGCCAAGCCGGGCCCGCCAACGGGAACGGCGGAAATAGGCATGGATTCCTCTGATTTCAGGGCATTGGCGGGCAACCCCCTGCCCGCCGCCGATGGCATCGGGTGCCGGCTTTATGCTATTTTGTCTACTTCGATCTGGAATGATCCCCCGATGATCGCCATGTCAGTCAAGGCGACGTCGCCCGAACGGCTTTGGAAGCGCATCATGGAACGCGAAAAAGATCACGGTCACCTTCCCGTAAACGGACCCGCGACCGGGCCCGCCGCGACCGACGGCAAGGGTATCGGCCGACGCGCGGCGCTTGCCCGCCTCGGCGTGGCGGCGGGCGTGGCCTATGTCGCGCCTGCCCTTGTCACGCTCCAGGGGGCCAAGGCGCAGTCGGAGTCTGGCCCCAGCGGCCCCGGCTGGATCAAGCCGACCAAGCCGGGATCGCCCCCCTCCAAACCGTCCAAGTGATCGGCACTAACCGGCGCCGCGGACT
>CAXRES010000207.1:0-5025 GCA_964229575.1 Alphaproteobacteria bacterium | reverse complement strand
GCGCCGCGCCAGCGCGGCAGAAGGGATGCATGGATGTTGATGCAGCCCAACCGCGGCGCTTCAAGCACCGCGGCCGGCAGGATCAGGCCGTAGGCCGCGACGACCGCGATGTCGGCGCGCGTTTCCCGCACCACGGCGGCGAAGGCGGCCTGTGCTTGCGAGCCCTTGAGGCTCGCCGGGCAATGCACCGGGATGGCGCGCGCCTCGGCCAGCGCGTGCACGGCGGATTTCTTCTCGCCCTGGCCGCGGCCGGCAGGGCGCGGCGGCGGGGTATAGACGGCGACCACCTTGTGCGGGCTCTCGTGGATCGCGGCCAGCGCCTTGGCCGCGAATTCCGGCGTGCCCATGAAGACGACGCGAAGCGCCATGTGTCCGTTCCCGTCCCGCGCCGAACCGCGCCGCGCTCAGGCGCGGGCGGGCTCGCCCGCCTCCACGCGCTTCTGCTTCTTCAGCTTGCGCAGGATGATGTTGCGCTTGAGCGCGCTGATGTGATCGACGAACAGCGTGCCTTCCAGATGGTCGATCTCGTGTTGCAGGCAGGTGGCCAGCGTGCCCTCGGCCTCCACCTCGCGGATCTCGCCCTGATAATCGAGGTAGCGCACGCGCACGGCGGCCGGGCGGTCGACCTCGGCGTAATGCTCGGGCACCGACAGGCAGCCTTCCTCGCCGCGCGCCACGTCGTCGGAGGCCCAGACGATCTCGGGATTGGCGAGCCGCATCGGCCGGGGCTTCTCGTCCTTGCCCGCGACGTCGAGGACGATGACGCGCACGGCCTCGCCCACCTGTGGCGCGGCCAGCCCGATGCCGGGGGCGGCGTACATGGTCTCCAGCATGTCGTCCATCAGCCGGCGCACGGCCTCGTCCACGCGGGCGACGGGCCGGGCGCGCACCTTCAGGCGCGGGTCTGGGGCGGTGATGATCGGGCGGACGGCCATGAAAATCTCCTCGGGCCCCCTAGGTAGGCCGCGCCGCCCGGCCCGTCAAGACGGCGGGCATATGGGGCTATGGCGACGGGGAGGCGGATTTCGGGCCGAGGGGGGTGCTGTGGTAAACTTCATCATGGCAATTGAAACCGTCTTCCTCCTCGTCGCCCTGCTGGTACTCGCCGGCCTCGTCCTCGTCCTCGTGCTCAGGGGCGAGCGGGCCTCGGGCCGCCTCGACGCCATCGCCCACGAAAGCCGCGCCGCGCAGGAACAGACGGCCGAGCGCATCGCGGCGCAGGAGCGCGTGTTGCGCGAGCTGCTCGAATCGCGCCTCTCCGCCATGCAGAAGAACATGTCGGACGGCATCCTGAAATCCACCGACCGCACGGTGGCGACGATGACCGACATCCAGAAGCGGCTCGCCGTGATCGACGAGGCGCAGAAGAACATCTCCCAGCTTTCGACCCAGATGGTGGGCTTGCAGGACATTCTTTCGAACAAGCAGGCGCGCGGCGCGTTCGGCGAGGTTCAGCTCGAGGCCATCGTCACCGCCGTTCTGCCGCCGAGCGCCTACGAATTCCAGGCGGTTCTCGCCAACGGCAGGCGCGCCGACTGCCTCCTCAAGCTGCCGAACCCGCCGGGCTCGATCGTCATCGATTCGAAGTTCCCGCTCGAATCCTACCAGTTGCTCGCCAACGCCCCGGACGAGGCGGCGAAGCGCGCCGCCGCCCGCGCCTTCGCCCAGGACATCGGCAAGCACGTCGACGACATCGCGGCGAAATACATCATCCCGGGCGAGACGGCGGAATCGGCGCTCCTGTTCCTGCCGTCGGAAGCCGTCTATGCGGAGCTGCACGCCAATTTCCGCGACGCCATCGAGAAGAGCTACAAGGCGCGCGTGTGGATCGTCTCGCCGACCACGCTGTGGGCGACGCTGAATACCGTGCGCGCGGTCCTCAAGGACGTGCGCATGCGCGAACAGGCGCACGTCATCCAGAAGGAAGTGGGCGTGCTGGCCGAGGACGTGGGGCGGCTGGCGGACCGCGTCGAGAGCCTCAAGAAACATTTCAGCCAGGCCGAAGGCGATATCCGCCTGATCGAAACCTCCGCCGGCAAGATCACCAGCCGCGCCGACAAGATCGGCGAAATCGAGATGGAAGAACCGGCGACGGCCCTGCCGTCAGCGAAGCCGGGGGAGAAGCCAAGGTTGGTGGGTGGTGGGGAGTAATACGGCTAAGTCTCCAACGAAGCAGGCATCGCCCGAACCGCTCCTATGCGAAATAAAACTCATCAGAGCGATCTAATAGTCAATGTTTGAAACAAGGTCACTAAGCTGCCCATCAGATCCATCGAAGAAATGTTGTAGCCCATCCATCACTTCACGAATGTTTTCCGGATCAACCAAACCTTGAGGGAGAGATATTTGTGAACCATCCTGATTGAACGGGTATCGGAACGCCGTTCCCTTTTTGTCTAATTCATGAAAATCCTTAATTACTTGCTCAACATATTCGAGCGATTCGCCAGGCCCGCCGATTTCCACAATGATTTCTTTACAGGTTTTCCAAAGATGCCAAAGATCATGATTGTTGTTTTTGTGATATCCTTTGCCCGTATACTTTCCATAAATCCAAATGAACCATTTAAGGGCAAGCTCAATGCCTTGGCGATAATTATAGAGGATTGGATAAATCAAAAAATGACGGTCAACTGGACTTTGTTTGCCGTACTCAACGAGAGCAGCACCAGCTAGCATATAACCGGTCCAGATATGGACGTGTCTAGCGGTAGGATCACTCGAAAAGTCGGTTGCCTTTTCAAAGTCGTCTGTATGTTTAATTAAACGGTCATCTTTTTGCGGCCAGCGGTATTTGCGTTCGCTATCAAGCAAATTCAAAAAATTATTGGGTTTGTCAGTTACCATGATTTCACCCCGGCCCCTTCCCGCAGCGACTCCTGAGCAATTCGCCGTCGAGCGAATAGATGCTCCCTACCCCCGCGCCGCGTCGAAGGTGAGGGAGCCCTGACGGCGCGCGCGGGCGCGCGGAGCGGAGGCGGTGATGCGCACGTCGCCGCCGAGCGCCACGATCCACTTGGCGAGCTGGTCTATCGTCACGCTGTCGAGCTTGCCCGAAAGCACCTTGGACAGGCTCGTCTGGTGCGTGCCGCAGAGCTTCGCCGCCGCCGTCTGCGTCAGGCCGCGCCGGGCGATGGCGTCGGCCACCATCGCGATCAGGTCGGCCTTGACCGCCAGTTCCTCCGCCTCGAAGCGGTCGAAACCGATATCGAGGAACACGTTGCCGCTGCCGCGCTTCACCGCCATCTTCACTTCCCGTCCTGTCTGCGCGCTTCCCGGATGCGCTGTTGCAGCCGCGCCGCTATCTCACGCGGCAGGGCCCGGCCCGATTTCGATTTCTTCATGAAGGCGTCGATCACGTAGACGCCCTTCCTCAGCTTGATCAGGTACACGACTCGGTAGGTGTCGCCGCGCGCGTTGTCCTTGAGTTCATAAACGCCCGTGCCGAGGCCGGCGAGCGGCACCGCATTGTCCGGCGTCAGCCCGTTCTGCACCAGCCGGAGCGCGAAGCCGAAGCTGCGCTTGAGCGCAACGGGAAAGGCCGAGAGCTGCTCGCGGCTGTCGCCCACCCAGAACAACGGCTGCTGTTTATATGGTATTTTTGCCATAATGTCAAGGCCGGCCGGAAGCCATTACCCCGGCTCCTTCTCGTAGCCCTTCCTGAGCAACTCGCCGTCGAGTGAATAAATCCGCGCCTCGGTCGAGCCGGGCGTGAGCGTGCCGAAATCGGTGCGGGTGTTGCGCACGGACTTGTCGATGGCCTCGACCTGGAGCAACTCGAGTTCGTCGTCGCCCACCTGTTCGAACCAGTAGGGGAAGTTGCGCGGGATAAGGACAGCCTCGCGCGGGCCCACCTCGCCGATCAGGTCGTTCTGGCCGGGCCCGTAGAAGCGCGCCCGGCCCGCCAGCACGAACCACAGCCCGTCCCTGCCGGCATGGGCGTGCAGGTTGTTGTCGCCGCCCGCCTTGATCATCTGGATATTGGCGAAGAGGATGTCAGTCTGCGCCAGGCGCGTCACCACCTTGCCCGCGCCCGCCGGGTCGTCGGCGGCCTTGGGCCGCACGGGCTTGAGTACCTTGGCCGGCGTTTTCGGGGGTTTGGGCGCGTCGCGCAATTCGGTCATGGCGGGTCCTCTCGGTTCATGGATGCCCCGCATAAAGCGGGGCATGACAAGAAAAAATAATACTTTCCCTCATTGTCATGGCCCGGCCTGTCCGGGCCATCCACCTTCAATACAGGTGTTCGGGAAACAAGAGCACGGAGCGGGTCTTGAGCGCGGCGCGGGTGACGGTGAAGCGCGGGCCATCGGCGCGCACGATCCTGTATCCCTTCGACTGCAACAGCTCGGCGAAGCGCGCGAGGGACCAAGCGCCGAAGGCGTGCATCGGCACCACCATGCGCGGCGCGAGCGCCAGCACCGCTTCGGCCATTTCCTGCTGCGGCAGGGTGAGCCCGCCGTCCACCGGCACCATGGCGACGTCGATCTGGCCCATGCGCCCGCGCCGGGCGGAATCGAGTTCGTGGTGCAGGTGGCCGAAATGGGCGATGCAGAAATCTGCCGTTTCGAAAATGAAGATCGAGTTGCCCGCGAATTCGGTGCCCCCGCCAAAGCCGCGGATATTGGTGGCGACATTGCGCACGCGCAGGTCGCGCACCCTCAGGTCGTGGCGCGGGTAGCCTTCGGGCGGCGTCGCCCAGCCGCGCAGGACGTGGGCCACGCCCGGCTCGACGAAATCGGTGTAGTGGCTGGTATGCGCGCGGTTCATGGTGACGATTTCCGGCGTCACCGGCGCCCGGTTCATGCCGTTGTAGTCGGTGATCGCGGTGACGTTGCGCGGCGTGCGGATGAGGAACGACGAATGGCCGAGGTAGGTCAGCTCCACCGTCGCGCGCCCGATCAGCGACGGCATTTCGTCGGCAGACGATTGCGCGCTTTGAAAATCGGCGCGGATGAGCGGCGCGCGCGCCGCGGCAAACGATTTGCCGGTTGGGACCTGCGAGACGGGGAAGCAGTTGACGGCGGC
>CAXRES010000206.1:0-7207 GCA_964229575.1 Alphaproteobacteria bacterium | reverse complement strand
ACTGCACTCGTCCTCCATGCAATCGGTCTCCGCTCCGATTGGACTGGAATCTGCTTCTTATATGCCATTTTTCTTCGGGAGGACAGACCCGTTACGGGAGCGGCGCGGCATCCCGCTCGGCCCGCCGCTCGGCACGGGCGTTGAACGTGGCGGCGGAGAAGATCAGCGCCGCGCCGATCCAGGTCCAGATTTCCGTCGGCTCGCCGAACAGCAGGAATGCGAACCCCGCGGTAAACGGCAGCCGCAGGAAACTGAAGGGCGACATCGCGCTCGCCTCGGCGTAGCGCAACGCCCGGATGATGCAGTAGGGCGCCGCCGTCCCCGACGCCGCCACCAGCAGCAGCCCCGGCACATCGGCAAGGGTCGGCTGCACCCAGGCGAGCAGTGCCGGCGGCAGGGCGAAGGCGGTCAACATCGCCTGATAGTAGAACGTCGTCGTCGACGCCGAATCGGTACGCCCGAGAAAGCGCGAATAGACCGTCGTCGCGCCGTAGAGAAACGCCGAACCCAGCACCATCAGCGCGGGCCAGCCGATGGGAACGAAGCCCGGACGCAGGATGATGAGGACGCCGGCAAATCCAGCGGCAATGGCGATCCAGCGGGTCAGGCGCGCGCGCTCGCCCAGCAGCAGCACGGCAAGCAGCGCCGCCATCAGCGGCTCGACGAAATGCAGCGCGATGGCCTTGCCGAGCGGCATGGCGGCAATCGCCGCGAACCAGAACCACATGCCGACGAAATTGCAGATGTTGCGCTGCAGGTGCAGCGAAAACCTGGCCGTGCGCAGGCTGCCGAAGCCGTACCAGGCGAAGAAGCCGACGAAGAAGACGAGGCCGATGGCGTTGCGGAAGAATACGATCTCGACCGGCGGCAGGTTGCCCGAAACCATACGCACGCCGACCGGAACGAGGGAGTGCAGCGCCGCAGCGGCCGCCGCCCAGGCGGCACCCTTGAGGACACTCTGCGGCAGCGCGCCTCCGGCGCGGGATGGAACGGGATCGTGGGACATCGCGACGCAGTCTAAGCCGACCGCGCGGAAGTGCGAAGCGATTCGCCCGGCGAAGCCCTAGCCGTCCGGGAACATGTAGTTGAACATGGCCGCCGAAGCCGAACGGCGGCCCGAATCGAGCACCGCCCCGGCGCCGCGCAACACGCGGTAGTCGTAACAGACCTGATGCACGCCGACCGAGTCGGTCCAGACCCGGCGCACGTCGGCGACAAGCCGCAGCCGGTCGTTGATCCGCTTTTCTAGGCGCTTGCCGGGCGCCAGCGCAATCGGCGCAGGGTCCTTGGCCGGCCCGGCTTCCGATTCCGGCGGCGTCAGGAAGCCGCTGCTGATCAGCATCTGCGGATCGAACGGCTTGCGCAGGAACAGCGCCGCGCCGCGATCCATCGCCGCGGCTTCGTCGGCCGGGGTCGCGTGGCCGGAGATGACCGCGACGCGCAACCCCTCGGCGAGCCGACCCTTCATGGCATCGAGCACGGCGAAGCCGTCCACCCCTTCCATCCGCAGGTCGAGCACGACACGGGTAATGTCGGGCCGCGGAAGAATGGCGATCGCCGCCTCGCCGCTTCCGGCCAGCACGCAAGGAATATCGTAGCCCTCGAGGAACTCTGCCAGTTCATCGACGATGCAGGGTTCATCGTCGACCAGCAGAACCTTCTGCCGGGGAATTGACAGCGCCAGCTCGTTCATGCCGCCACCGCCGCCGCGATCGGCAGGGTAATGATGAAATAGGCACCTTCACCTTCGCTGCCGGCCTCGATCTCGCCACCCATGTCGTGGATGATGCCGTAGGCGATGGACAGACCGAGGCCGGTGCCCTGCCCAACCGGCTTGGTGGTTACGAAAGGCTCGAAGATCCGGGGCAGCACGGCCGGGTCGATGCCGCCGCCGGTGTCGGTGACCACGAGCCGAAGTTGGCCCTGGTCGCGGTCCCCCGCGAGGCTGATCCGGATACAGTGCTTGCCGCCGCCCGGCGCCGTTTCGCCCCGCTTGATCCGTTCGCGGATCTGATAGCGGGCATTGGTGATGAGATTGAGCAAGACCTGCTCGACATGTCCGGCGCTTCCCGTCACTTCGGCTCCGGGCAGGTCGTCGGCAACGACGAACTCGATGCCGTCGAGCTGGATCTGCTTGCGATACATCATGTCGATCCCTTCGAGTACGCGCGCCACCTTGAACGGCCGCCGCTCTTCCTGGTCGGTGCGGCCGAAGATGCGCATGTGATCGATGATCTCCGAAGCGCGGGTCACCTGCTGGCGGATGCGTTCGAGCTTGGCCGTGACATAGGCGTCGTCGGCCTTGCCCCGCTCGATGCGCCCGGCCAGGTTCGCCGCCGCCAGGTCGATGATGTTGAGGGGCTGGTTGAGCTCATGCGCCATGCCGGTCGCCATCTGCCCGAGATCGACCAGCTTTGCCGATTGGATGAGCTGGCGCTCCGCCTCGTACTGCTTGGTCTGGTCGATCCACAGGCCGATGACCTCACGGGTTATGGTCTCGGGATCAAGGATGAGCTGCATCTCGTTATAGATGGTCAGGTAATGCCCCTGCTTGTGGCGGAAGCGGAAACGATGGGCTGTCTTGCCCTTCTCCCGCAACGTCCGGTCGGAACGCGCGATTCGCTCGCGGTCGTCGGGGTGCAGGTTCTCGACGAACCATTCGGGCGCGTTCATCTCTTCCGGGGCAAAGCCGATGATCCGCTCCGCCGACGGACTGATGTAGGAGGCCCGCCTGGAAATCACATCGTCGACATACGGCGCGACGAAGATGATCGCCGGCGCGTCGCTGATGACACGCTCCAGGCGCTGCTGGTAGAGCCGCGCCTCCGCCCGCTTGCGGGCGAGCTCCGCCACCAGGCGGTCGAATTCCTTGCCGACCGAGGCAAGCTCGACAATGCCCGAACGCTGGAGCGAGTCCGGACTGCCGGCAAAGCCGACGCTGGCGAACTGACGCATGGCGGCGGTAATGCCGGCAAGGCCGGCACTGACATGCCGGCTGACCGGCAGCGCGATCACGGGAACGACGAGCAGCACGGCCAGCGGCGTCAGCAGGTGCCTGAGAACACTGCTGCGGTACTCGATGACGGCTTCCCGCAGGGGGATGACGGCACGCAGGCTTGCTCCCGTCGACGCGAGGGGGCGGACAGCCTCCACCCGGGCCGCCGACCAAACCTGCATGATGGACTTGCCCGGCATCGCCGGCAGCAGCAGCGACCGGCCATCGTCCAGGTCGACCTTCTGCCCGGCGGCGACGGCGGGCGGCACCACGTGTATCGCCACCTCGCCGCCCTTCGGCAAGGCCATGGCCGCAAGAAGGCCATTCAGGCGCGTCAGCGACTGGCGCACGTCGAGGCGCACCGAACGACCGTCGTCGCGGGCTGTCGTAACGCTGTCGAGGGTCGGCAAAACCGGTACCGTGGACGGGATATCTCCCATCAGTTCTCTCGTGCCCTCGCCCTGGACCCTCATTCCGAGCAGGGCGATGTGATGAACACGCATCGCCGCCCGCAGGTCGGCGCCGTTGCCGACCGAGGCCATGATGGTCTTTTCAACGGTGGCAAACTCGTTGCGCAGCAGAGCGTCGGCCTGCCCCAGGAGGGCTTCCGCCTTGGCGCTGCTGGAACGGACGATGTTGTCGAACTGGCCCTGCGCATCGAGGGCGCTGAGGGTCATCACCGGCACCGCCGAAAACCCGACAAGAGCGACGAACATCAGGTTCCTGAGCCCGACCCCGGTCTGGCCAAGCCAGCGGCCGAGTTGCGGCGCCGCCAGCAACAGGCCGAGGATGGCCACTTCCGCCAGGATCACCTGGATCAGGCCGTTGATCGCCTGCTTGGCGATGACGAGGCCGAGGGACACGCCATCCATGCCAAGGATGCCACCGTATGTCAGCCACAGCAGCGGCGCCCCGATGACGATCCAGTATACCGCTGCGGCAAGCAGCGACGGGACATTGCGCCAGCGTGCCAGCATGCCGATGAAGGCGACCTCGCAGGTGAAGACGATGGCCGCATAAGGATGATGCCAGAGGAAATAGGTCGTCGCGCCGGCGATTGCCGCGGCGGCGATCCCCGGCCCCAGGCCAAACAGCCGGAGCGCAATGACCGCAAAGGTGCCGCCCATGATGAAGTCGAGCCCGAAGGCAATGTCGATCGCGGCCAAGTTCAGGGCAAATCCGAGCACGCCGAGAGCCAGACCGCAGCCCCAGTAGAGAAGGCCCGCATGACCCGGCGTCCCCTGCCGGGCGGTAGAAACCAGTGGCACTGTCGTCGTGGCCGTCATGGCAATTTCCCGATTGGTGAAATGGCTGTGTTCAGATGACGCCGCGCGCCAGCACCGCACGGGCGTAGCGTTCGAGCGCCTGCAGCGGGATGGGCTTCGACAGGACGGCAAAGACGTCCGGCCCGACCTGGTTGGCGCGGTAGACCGCATCGAGATCGCCCGAGACGAGCAGGATCACGCCGCCATAATTAAGCCCGCGCACGAGCTGGGTCATGCGCAGCCCGTCGATGCCGGGCATGTTGACGTCGATCAGGACGAGGGCGGGGCGTTCCGCCTCCACCCGCGCCACCGCGGTTTCCGGATTGCTCTCGCCGGTCGCCGGAATGCCGCGATCAACCAGGTATTCGACCACCTCGGCGACCTGTTCCGGATCGTCGTCGACGACCATGACCTTGCGGGATATGGCACCGGCCGTGAACCGGGATTCCTCCCCTACAACTTTCAGATTCATTCTGATTTTATCCTTACCTGCATTGATCTCAGGCAAGGTTAACGGCGAAACGGCCACGGCGGAGGCAATCCGTTCCATATCGGACCCAATTGTCAACAGGCCCCGGGCAAGGCGCTGGTTGTCCATGACGGGGCCTAGGCGATCAGGTGCGAAACGGAGGAGAGATAGGAGAGCACCCGCTTGCGTCCGCTTTCGCTGAGGACAACATAGATGCGGCGGCGGTCTTCGGGATCGGGGGTGCGCTGCAGCAGGCCGGCGCCCTCGAGCTCGTCGATGCGGCGCAGCGCCGTCGTCTGCGAGACGCCGGACGCGGCGCAAAGGCTCGTCACGGTCACCGGATCGCCGGCGAACTCGGCCGAGAGCAGATCGAGCAGCATGTCGAGCGATGCATTTTCCGCCAGGCGTTCGTCACCGATCGCATACTGGGCCCGGCGCAGGCGCCGCAGCTTCGCCACCAGCGATGCCCATGCCACCCGGGCCATGGGAACGCCGGCCTCACGGCGCGATTGATCGGCAATGCGGCGCTCGGAGTCGAGCGACAGGCCCTGGGGAAACTCGCCCAGCAGCTCGCTGACCCGGTCGGCCTGTGCCTTGAACGCCCGCAAATCCGAAATGATGGCAAGCTGCCGTCCGGCCTCGGCCCGGCGGCGCAACACCTGTTCGCGCGCACGGCCGACGGCGGCACGCAAGGTCCCGCGGTCGAGCGGCTTGCGCAGGAAATCCACGGCTTCGAACCGCAGCGCCTGGATTACCGCATCCATATCGGCGTGGCCGGAAATGAAAATCACGGCGCACTGTCCACCCGACCCATGATCGGCAAGCAGACGCTCGACGAATTCAAGGCCCGACATGTTCGGCATGCGGATGTCCGTGACGAGAATCTCGGGCAGGCCGTGACTGGCGATGCGCTGAAGCGCAGCGGCGGCATCGCCCGCCAGGGAGATCGTCAAGGCATTGTCGTCGATGGCGTCGCGAATTTCTTCGGCGGCGTCGGGCTCATCCTCGACGATCAGGACATCGAGGGCGCCAGGACGGGAAACGGTCGGAGTCAGGAGGTCGGAGTGGGTCACGGGATCGACTGGCGCTCAGATCGGGGCGGCGGCGGTTTCGACGTGTCTACGCTTGTCGGACTGGTAGGGATCAGGCTCGGACGAATACAGCGCCCAAAGCTCCTCGTTGACGCAGTAGAAGGGCCGGTAGCGGCCCCAGGGCCAGCCCTCGATCGGTGCTGACGTCAGATTGTCGAGGGTATATACCTTTCGGTATAGATTGCAAGTTGTAACTGCATGGGCTTTACGGGTTCTGCTGTCGTAGCAGACGACCACTGCGAGATCCGCGGGTTTCAGCCCCAACCGGCGGAGCAGCAGGTATTTTGCCGCGGCAAAATCCTCGCAGTCCCCGCCTTTGGCGAGGAATTCCCGCGGGGTCGCCCACCAGTCGGCAATCTCGTAATTGAGCAGATCGGATACCCATTTGATGCGATTGACCGCGCTCTGGATGTCCCACAGCAGGGCTTCGGTCACCGGGCGTCCGCTGAATTCGTCGATCAGATGGCGCCAGGGGCACTGGCGGTCGAGCGAGGTCGCGTCCGCACGCTCCTCGGCATCGTGACGGGCAAGCATTTTCCGCCACGGCTCGGGGAAGCGGCCTGCGGGCAGCAGCAGGCTCCTGTAGCCGTCGATCCTGATCGGCATCGCCGTGGGGATTAGGGAAAGCGAGAGATCGGCGGAAGACGCCGTGCGCAGGGGGATCATTGTCGGCAGGGCCAATCCGGCGAGTCCCTGCAGGAACCCGCGCCGTGAAGTTGAGGTTGGAGCAACGTTTGTCATCCCCATGGGATGACGTCAGCGCGCCTTAATCGCTATCGGATTACAGTCCATTTTGGTTGGAGCGCGCGGCGAACCGATCCATTTCAGACCGGTTCGCCTGTCATGCCACGGCGAGCGGCAGAATCAGCGTGATCCAGGCCCAGGCAAAAGCCAGGCTCAGTGCGGTGACGGGAATGCCGAGGCGGGCATAGTCGGCAAAGCCGATGGCCACGCCCTCCGTCCCGGCGCGCTCGACGGCGATGATATTAGCCAGCGACCCGACGATCAGCAGGTTGCCCGACAGCGTCGAGAACAGGGCGAGCGCATACAAGGTGGCGGCGTCGAACTCCAGTCCGGCCTTCAGAACCAGCACCACCAGCGGCACATTGCCGATGGTATTCGACCCGACGAGCGACGCCGCGAGCAGGCTTCCCGCGGCGGTCAGCTTCTCCGCCCCGATCGCGGCCACGGCGCGGGCGGGAAAGCCGCTTTCGGCGAGCGCGCCGGTCACCACGAAAAGACCGGCGAACAGCAGCAGCAGGTGCCAGTCCACCATCGACAGCATCCGCCGCGTCGTCAGCCGGCGCGACAGCAACAGGATGCCCGCAATCGCCAGCACCCACGGCGCACGCGCAACCGGCAGGGTGAAGATGGCGATCACCGCGAG
>CAXRES010000205.1:0-7736 GCA_964229575.1 Alphaproteobacteria bacterium | reverse complement strand
TCTGGCGGCGTCGAGGTTGCCGCCCTGATCGAGCGCGCCGGCGACCTGGTGCAGCCGCTGCATGTGGCGCATGGCGGCGCGGATCACCGTGATGGGCGATACGCCGTCGCGAAACACCTGCGCGAGCGCCTTGTCGAGTACCGCCAGTTCGCCGCCCGCCGCGGCGAAAATGGCCTGGTCCAGATCGGTCGCCGAGGCATCGCCGATCACCGCGACGCAGTCTTCGATGGTCACTTCCGTCCGCCCGGCGCAATAGAGGGCGAGCTTCTCCAGCTCGCTCCGCGTTATCCTGCGGTCGGACCCGAGATGCTGCATCAGCCAGCCGCGCGCATCGGCGCTGGCGCGCAGCCTGCCCGCGCCGAGTACTTCGCCGATGACGTCATCGAGCGCGCGTGCATCGTCGAGATAGCAGGCGATGGCGGCGGCGGCCTTGGCATCCTCGAACAGCTTGCGCAGGCGCGAGCGCGGGCCAAGCTCGCCCGCCTCGGCGACGATCAGCGACGGCGACGGCCCGGCCAGGCCCCCGAGACTCTCGATGGCCGTCGCCAGCGTGCCGGCGTCGGGGTCGCCCGCACCGCGCAGGCGCACGATCCGCCGTCCGCCGCCGAAGGCGAGCGCCGCCGCTTCGTCGAGCAGCCGCGCCGGATCGGCGCGCAATTCGGACGCCGGAATTTCGCTGACCAGGAAGGGATCGTCGGCACGCCCGGCCACGGTTTTGATCAACATTTCCGCGCGTTCGCGCGCGAGGCCTTCATCGGGCCCGTAGACGAGGACGGCGACGACATCTTCGCCGGGCTTACGCAGAAAGCTGTCGACGGAACGAGGCGCGATCTTCATGCGGCCCCGAAATCCATCAGGCCTTTGCCTTGTGGTTCTTGAGAAAAACCGAGATCCGCGTCGCGATGCTGGTGGCGAGCGACTGCGCGGCGCGGCGCACGGCGTCCTGTTCGGCCGCGACGGTGGCGAAGCGCGCTTCCAGATTGTTGTAGCTGACGACGGAAAGCGCGTTGCTCCTGAACACTTCCTTGTTGTCGGCGACCGTGCGCAGGATGACGGTGGCGCTGAGCGTCAGGTTGATGCGCGTCGCGGTGCCGTCGCGCCGCACGCCGAGATTCTGGTTGGAGCGCTGTAGGTAGACGTCCAGCCTGTAGACGGTTTCACGCCGCCGACCGTCGGGGTTGAAGGCTTCCTGCAGGTAGTTGCGCAGGAGCTGTCCTTCCCGGTCGGGGATGACGGGAAGCTGAATCGTGTCGAGATCGGCGCCCGTCACCGATGCCTGGTTGCGTCCGTACAGCGGCTGAAAGCCGCAGGCGGCAAGCGACAGGCAGATCGCCGCCACGACGACGGCGCGTCCCGCCTCAGGCCACCACATTGACGATCCTGTTGGGCACCACGATCACCTTCCTGGGCGGCTTGCCGCCCGTGAAAGCCTGTACGGCGGGCAGCGCGAGCGCCGCCTGTTCCGCCGCCGCCTTGTCCGCATCGCGCGGCAATTCGATGGTGCCGCGCAGCTTGCCGTTGACCTGGACCGCGACGGTGACGGTGGCATCGGCGGTGAGCCGCGCGTCGGCCTCGGGCCAGGGCGTCGCCACCAGCATATCGCGCCCGCCCAGCATCGTCCAAAGTTCCTCGGCGATATGGGGGATGGTCGGCGCGGCGAGCCGCACCAGCGTTTCCAGACCTTCGCGTCGCACCCAGCGGGCGGCATCGTCTTCGCCCGCGATGTCGGCCACCGCGTTGGTCAGTTCGCGCAGTCGCGCCACCATGCGGTTGAAGTGCAGGCGTTCGATATCGTCGGTGGCGTCCTTGATCGCCTTGTGGATGGTGCGCCGCGCCTCGAACGCCGGTCCGCTGCCGCCTTCTGCGGCGACGGAGGCGGGTGCCGGCGTTCCCGGCGCGGGCAGGCCGGGGGCGGCGTCCTCGACCAGGCGCCACAGCCGGCCGAGATAGCGCCAGGCGCCGTCGATGCCGGAATCGGTCCAGTCGAGGTCGCGTTCGGGCGGGCTGTCGGAGACGATGAACAGGCGCACCGTGTCGGCGCCATAGGCGTCGATGATGGTCTGCGGGTCGACGACGTTCTTCTTCGACTTCGACATCTTTTCCGATCGCCCCAGCGTCACCGGGCTGCCGTCGGAAACCTTGACGGCGACGGTGGCCGATTCGCGGCGCACTTCTTCCGGATAGAGCCACCTGCCGGCCCCGTCGCGGTAGGTCTCGTGGCAGACCATGCCCTGGGTCAGGAGACCGTCGAAGGGTTCCCTGATGCCGATGTAGCCGCAGGCCTTCATCGCGCGGGTGAAGAACCGCGAATAAAGAAGATGGAGCACGGCGTGCTCGATGCCGCCGACATACTGGTCGACCGGCAGCCAGTAATCGGCGGCCTTTCGGTCGAACGGCGCGCTGGACGCGGGCGAACAATAGCGCGCGAAGTACCACGACGATTCGAAGAAGGTGTCGAATGTGTCGGTCTCGCGTTCTGCATCCTTGCCGCAGGCCGGGCACTTCACATGCTTCCATGTCGGATGACGGGCCAGCGGATTGCCCGGGGCATCGAAGGTGACGTCGTCGGGAAGTTTCACCGGAAGATCCCTGTCGGGAACCGGCTGCGGCCCGCAGGAAGCGCAATGGATGATCGGGATCGGGCAGCCCCAGTAGCGCTGGCGCGACACGCCCCAGTCGCGCAGCCGATAGGTGATTTCGGCCTTGCCCTGGCCGGTTGCCTCCAGCCTGCGGTTGGCCTCGGCCTTGGCCTCGGCCACGGCGAGCCCGTCGAGGAAGCCCGAATTGGCGAGCCGCCCGTCGCCCGTGTAGGCCTCGTTGCCGACGGCGAAGCCCGCCGCATCTTCGCCCTCGGGAATCACCACGGGGCGCACGGGAAGGCCGTACTTGCGCGCGAAATCGAGGTCGCGCTGGTCATGCGCCGGGCAGCCGAAGATGGCGCCGGTGCCGTAATCCATCAGGACGAAATTGGCCACATAGACGGGCAGGCGGTGGCCTTCGATGAAAGGGTGCGCCGCGACAAGGCCGGTATTCACGCCCTTCTTTTCGGCCTTTTCGATCGCCTCTTCCGAGGTGCCGAGCGCGTTGCATTCGGCGATGAAGGCGGCGAGCGCCGGATCCTTCGCGGCCAGGCTGTCGGCCAGCGGATGATTGGGCGAGATGGCGACGAAGGCGGCGCCGAACAGCGTGTCGGGCCGGGTCGTGAAGACTTCGAGATTGCCGTCGTGCCCTGCCGGCAGCGCGTTCTTTTCGCCCGACAGGCGGAAGCGGATGCGCGCCCCTTCGGAGCGGCCGATCCAGTTTTCCTGCATGATGCGCACGCGTTCGGGCCAGCGTTCAAGCGTGGCGAGATCGTCGCGCAGTTCGTCGGCGAAAGCGGTGATCTTGAGGAACCACTGCGACAGCTTGCGCTTTTCCACGGGCGCGCCCGAACGCCAGCCCTTGCCGTCGATGACCTGCTCGTTGGCGAGAACGGTGTGGTCGACGGGGTCCCAGTTGACCCAGGATTCGCGCCGGTAGGCGAGACCCGCCTTGAGGAAATCGAGGAACATCTTCTGCTCGTGCCGGTAGTAGTCGGCATCGCAGGTCGTCACTTCGCGCGACCAGTCGATGGACAGCCCCATCGACTTGAGCTGGGCGCGCATGTGATCGATGTTCTGATACGTCCACTTCGCGGGATGCACGCCATTTTCGATGGCGGCGTTTTCGGCCGGCAGGCCGAAGGCGTCCCAGCCCATCGGATGCAGCACATTGAAGCCGCGCGCGCGCTTGTAGCGCGCGATCACGTCGCCCAGCGTATAGACGCGCACATGGCCGACATGAATGCGCCCGGACGGATAGGGAAACATCTCAAGCACGTAGGCCTTTGGGCCATCGAGGCCTTCGGGCGTGGCGAAGGCCCGGGCGCCGTTCCAGGCGTCCTGCCATTTCTGTTCGTTGGCCTTGAAATCGTAGCGCGACATCGGGGCTCGGGAAAAATCGGTTCGGGGGGTCGAAAAACCGGCGCGGATTTTCGCCCGCGGGGTCCCGCTTTGCAAGGCAATTGGCCGGTTTTCGGGCTTTCGGGCATCCTGTGCGCCGCCCGCCGCCCGGCCAAGTGCCGTGTTGTCATCGCGCCCCCGCTATGACAGTTTGGCCCCCGTTCTCAGCGCAAGCCAGCCAGGTCGTCGGCCGCCATGGAATCCAGTGAAGCCCCGTCACCCGCCCATGGACGCCGCCGCACCATCCTGCTGGCCGTGGGCAAGATCGGGGTTTCGGCGGCCCTGATCGCCTGGATTCTCTCCAGCATCGATACCTCGGCCATCGTCGCGCGGATTCAGCGGATTTCGCCCTCGGCCCTGGTGCTGGCCAGCGCCTGCGAGATTCTCGCCCTTTTCCTCGCCGCCTGGCGCTGGCAGCTGATCCTGGGCGTGCTCGACGTGCGCGCGCGATTCGTTCTCGCGCTCCGCCTGTTCTACGTGGGCCAGTTCATCAACCAGGTCCTGCCCGCCAACATCGGCGGCGACATCTACCGGGTGTGGAGCGTCTTTTCGGGCGAACGCAACCTGCTTCGCGCCCTGATGGCCGTGGCCCTCGACCGCGTCGTCGCCCTGGCCGGCCTGGCGTTGCTGGCGGTGCCCGGCATCTATACTCTCTACAAGCTGCCCGACGCCCGCGTACCGGCGCTGATCATGATCGCGCTGGTCGGCGGCATCATCGTTGCCATCGCCGCTTTTCTCGCCTTCGGCACGGTCGTTCCGTCATGGATCGCCCGCCTGCTGCCGCGCCTCGCTCCCCTCATGAACTGGCTCGCCGAGGCGAGCCGGCTGGCCCGCGCCGTGTTCCTCGGCCCCGTCGTTTCGCCGCTGGTGGTCGCGCTGGCGGTGGCGGTGCAGGGCCTTACCGTCGCCGCGTTCCTGGTTCTGGCCAGGGGGCTCGGCATCGAGCTCGGCATCGGCATCGCGCTCGCCCTGATTCCGCCGGTGATCCTCGCGTCGGTGGTGCCGGTATCCTACGGCGGCTGGGGGGTGCGCGAAGGGGCGATGGCGGCATCGCTCGGCCTTGTCGGCATCGCGCCGGAGGCGGCGATCAGCCTGTCGCTGCTGTTCGGCGGGCTGCTGTTCGTCCTGTCGCTGCCGGCGGGCCTGTGGTGGGCCGCCGCCGCCGCGCGGCCTTCGGCGGGACGCGACTAGAGCAGCCTGCGGTCGGATGAAATCATCCGGTCGAGGGTGGCGGCTGCCCGCTTCGAATTTGGAGCATGTTTTTCCCGGATTGAATCACTCCGGCGGTGCGCCTTCGGGACAAGGTCGAGGGGTCCGGCGCCGGTCGTGGCGGGGCCACGGCCAAGCCGGAGCCCGACGGATTTGGCGCGAAGGCGCCCGCCCCCGCGGGTTTGCGAGCGGCGGACGCCCGCTTTGTCGTACGGCTTGCCCGATGACGCGCTTCGCCGCCCTCTGCGCCGATCGCCACGCCGCTCGTCAAACGGAGTAGCTTCAATCCGGGAAAAACATGCTCTAGATGGCGCGTCGGCCTGCGCCCGTTCGGGCGCACGATGCGCCGGCGGGGCGTTTTCCCGTTTCACCGCCAGTGCAGAAAATTTATACTGCCCCCCGCCGGTTCATGGGCGTCGGGAAACCCCGGAAAACGCCGCAAAGCAGGGCAGAATGCTGATCAGGATCACCGACAAAGAAAAGCTGATCGCCCTGGTTCTGCGCAAGGACTTCAGCCGGCCCGGCATAAATTTTTTGACTGAAGACCGTTCCTCGTTGCAGGTCGGCACGATCAGCCATCCTGCCAACTACGTCATTCCGGCGCACGATCACCAGATCAACGCCCGGATGATCGAGGATACCCAGGAAGTCCTGGTGTTGCGTCGCGGGCGCGTGCGTGTCGATTTCTTCACCGAGGCGCGCGTCTACATCGAAAGCGTCGTCATGGACGCCGGCGACATTCTTCTGCTGATTTCCGGCGGTCATGGTTTCAAGGCGCTGGAAGAAATCGACATGGTCGAGATCAAGACCGGCCCCTACATGGAAACCAGGGACAAGACCCGTTTCGAAGCCGACTACCCGCCCGAACTCAAGATCAGGGACTGACCGACAACCCGGCCCGCTGCAACATGGTCTCATCAATCTCGGAATTCCTGCGCCGCCGCAGCCGTTGCCTGGTTCTGCTGCTGATGCTGATCAGCGGTTTCGCCGCCCATGTGACATTACAAGGCAACGGCTTGCGCGCCACCGACGACAATCTTGTTTTCTATCTGGCGGGTCTCAAGGTCTTTCACGGCCCCGAACTTGATGCGCTCAACGATCGGGCGATCAAGTACTACACGGACAAGGGCGCCGATCCCCACGCCATGATGCGGCTCAAGCTGCACAAGGTGAGCCTCAACGAATATGCGTTTCCGGGCGTGATCTACTACGGCGTCAGCCGCATCCTGAAGCCGCTTTACGATCCCGCCCCCGGCCTTTATCCGCTGTTCGTCACCCAGTCGCTGGTTTTCGGGTTTTATGCCACCTTCATCCTGACCATTCTGGTATTGGCCGGCGCTTTTGCGGCGCTGCGTTCGCGCATCCTGCTGTGGGCCATGGCGCTGACCCTGGCGGTCTACGGTCTTTCGGAGTTTCTGCCGCTCGAAGAGAAATCTCTTGCGACGATTCTGGTGCATCCGTCGCTCGGCGATGTTTTCACCCACACAAGCAACCTTCTGTTCAGGCCGAGCGCCCAGTTCTCGCCGCTGTCGTTTCCCACGCGCAGTCAGTTTGCGCTGCTGCTGATCGCGCTTTTTGCGCTGCGCTGGCGCGGGCACCATGCGAGCGCCTACGCACTTCTGTTCCTCATGTCCTTCTATCACCTGAGCGCCTCCGGCCTGCTGATGGTCATGCTGGCGGGCATTGATCTTCTGGTACGCCCCGCCGTGTTCCGGCGTCCGGGCGTGCAGATCGCGCTCGGGGTGCAGGTCCTGGTCTTCTTCTATCGCGAGAACATGTGGGAATACCTTTTGAGCCGCGGTCTGACGCCGCTTTTCGCGGCGGGCGCGGCTGTCGTCGTCCTGCTTGGGCTGGCCGCCGTGCCAACGATCCGGCGTGCATTGTTCGGCCCGGACTCGTTTTACGCGCGGGCACAGCGCTGGCTCGCCCGCCGCGGGCCGGTGGCGGCGGACCTGATCCTGATCGTCGGGTCCTGGCTGGCGACCGCGGTCGTGCTTTACCCCGTTCTGCGGACCCTCGACTATCGCAATTTTGAAACAGCGATGTCGGTCTTCTATTTCTGGGGCAACGTGCACGGGCGCATCATGACGCTGGTCATGCCGTCCGTGGTTTTCGGTTGCCTGGTCCTGCTGCTCGCCCGTCTCGCGCGCGGCACCGTTCTTGCGCTGGGGACGCGGGGTGCGGTCGTGGTGCCCCTGGTCCTCGTCGTGACGACGGCCGCTACCGTCGCGCTGGCGTTGCAGCCCAGATCCGAGGAGCCGGTTCTGCCCAGGGTCGCCTCCGGGTTTTTCCGGATCGAACAGGCGCTTGCCGGCGGACCGCTGCCGCAACTCAGGGCCACGGGAACGAGCGAAACGATCCTCTATTACGGCTTCAGCAAGTCGGTCGACGGTCATCCGCGTCAGCTCGATGCCGCGATGCGCTGATTTCATGGTTCCGGTCAGCGTCATCCTTCCGACCTTCAACGAAGCCGACAACATTCTCGGCATGATCGACGATGTCGGGCGGACGCTGGCCGGTGCCGATTTCGAGGTCAGCGTCGTCGAC
>CAXRES010000204.1:0-7472 GCA_964229575.1 Alphaproteobacteria bacterium | reverse complement strand
ACGACGATTCGCCCGACGGCACGTCCGCGCTGTTGGCCGATGCGGCGCGCGCACGGCCGTGGTTGCGCCTCATCACGCGCAAAGCGAACCGCGGATTGATCGCGTCGATCAACGAAGGGGTGGAAGCGGCGCGCCATGACGTCTGCGTGTGGATGGATTCGGATCGTTCGATGAAGGCCGATGCCATTCCGCGATTCATTGCCGAAATCGAAAAGGGCGCCGATCTCGCCATCGGGTCGCGCTACATCGAAGGCGGTGGCGTCAAGGGCAGCAACGGCGAAACGCGGAACCTCATTCCGATCCGCAGGCAGTTGCAGGGAACGGGCGATTCGTTCCTGCAGGTCGTCCTTTCGCTCTGGGGCAACCGGCTTCTGCACCGGCTGCTGACCGCCGAGGTCACCGACTTCACCAGCGGCTATTACGCGGTGCGACGGAATCTGGTGCGCGACGTGGGGCTCCGGGGCACCTATGTCGACTACTGCATCCGGCTCGCCTACCTTGCGAGCCTGCGCGGCTACGTCATCGCCGAAGTTCCGGTGGTGGTGCATCCGCGCATGGGGGGCGCCTCCAAGACGGCCACGAGCATTTCCGGGCTTTTCAGGATATCCTTGAGCTGTCTGAGGACGGCTTGGGAACTGAGGATGCATCGTCGCGACTTTCAGCGCCGGAAAGCGGGCCGATGAGCGATTTCATCCCCGTATCGAGCCCCGATCTCGCGGGCGGCAACGAGGAAGCCTACACGCTCGATTGCGTGCGCACCGGCTGGATCTCCTCGGAAGGCGCCTATGTGCGCCGATTCGAGGAAGCCTGGGCGCGGTATTGCGGCCGCGCCGAGGGCGTGGCGGTTTCCAGCGGCACGGCGGCGTTGCAGATCGCCGTCCGTTGCCTCGACCTCGCGGCGGGCGACGAAGTGATCATGCCCTCCTTTACCATCGTGTCCTGCGCCAACGCCGTGATCGAGGCGGGCGCCACGCCGGTCCTCGTCGATTGCGCCGCCGATACCTGGACGATGGACCCGGCGGAGGTCGAGGCGAAGATAGGGCCCCGCACGCGGGCGATCATGGTCGTGCATATCTACGGGCATCCCGTCGACATGGACCCGGTGCTGGCGATCGCGGAAAAGCACGGCCTTTTCGTCATCGAGGACGCGGCCGAGGTTCACGGCGGGGAATACCGCGGACGGCGCTGCGGCTCCTTCGGCGACATCAGCATCTTCAGCTTCTACGCCAACAAGATCATCACCACGGGCGAAGGCGGCATGGTGCTGACGGACAATCCCGGTTTCGCCGCGCGCGCGCGCAGCCTGCGAAACCTCTGCTTCCGTCCCGAACGCCGCTTCCTGCACAGCGAACTCGGCCACGTTTACCGCATGACCAATGTCCAGGCCGCGCTCGGTCTGGCCCAGGCGGAACGCATAGAGGCTTTCGTCGAACGCAAGCGCGCGATGGCGCGAATCTACGACGAACTTCTTGCCGATGTTCCGGGCGTCGCGCTTCCGGTGGAAAAGAACTGGGCGAAAAACGTCTACTGGATGTACGGCATCATCCTGGGTGACGAACACGCGGGAAATGCCGAGGACGTCATCAAGGGCATGCGCGCGCGCAATATCGACACCCGCGCCTTCTTCCTCGGGATGCACGAACAGCCGCTATACCGCGGCCGCGGCCTGTTCGCGGGGGAATCCTACCCCGTCACCGAACGGATCGCGCGCCGCGGCCTGTATCTGCCGTCGGGCCTGCTGCTCACGCCTGCGCAGCAGGAAACGGTAGTCCGCGCGCTCCGCGCGGTTCTCGGCCTCTGACCGGTCGCGCCCGATGCTGGCATCCGAATATCCCCGCTTCTTCGAATTCGAAACCCGTCTGTGGTGGTTTCGCGGCCTGCACAGCGTACTTGGCGACATCGCACGCGGTTTCGACCTGGGTCCGTCGGCGCGCGTGCTGGACGCGGGGTGCGGCACCGGCGGCCTTGTGGCGCGGCTCAAGGCGCTGACGGCGGCGCGCGTTTACGGTTTCGACATCAACGCGGCGGCGGCGCCGTTCTGGGCGCGGCGCGATTTCCGGACGGGCTTGCGCGCCTCGGCCGAAGCCATGCCGATGGCCGATGAAACCTTCGACGCGGTATTCTGCATCAACGTCTTCGAGTGCCATGAGGTGGAGCCGCTCAAGGCCTATCACGAGATGTGGCGCGTGACCAAGCCCGGCGGTCACATCGTCGTCAGCGCGCCCGGGCACCACTGGCTGGCGAGCGACGAGCACGACGAGGCGGTCAACGGATCGCGCCGGTTCACCCGCGGCGAATTCGCCGCCATCTTCCATACCCGGCCGGTGGTCATCGAGCGCAATACCCACCTGTTCGCGCCCTTCCTGCCGATCGTCGCCGCGTGGCGGCTCGCGGTCGGGCTGCGTCGGCGCCTCCTCGGTCCGAAGAAGGGAAAGACGGATCTTTCGCCGCTTCCGGCCTGGATCAACGGGCCGCTCTACGGCGTGACGCAGGTCGAGCGCGCCATCCTTCGGCACGTCGACCTGCCGTTCGGCTCGTCGGTGCTGTGCGTGTTGCGCAAGGACTAGGCGGCGATGACCAATCCGGACCCGCAGCATACGACAACCATGCAGCGCGCGGCGGCCCTTCATCAGGCCGGACGCATTCCGGAGGCGGCGGCGCTCTATCGCGCGATCCTCAAGAGCGATCCGAAGAATTTCGACTGTCTTTACCGCCTGGGGGTCGCGATGGCCCAGGGCGGCCAATTCGAAGATGCGGCGAAATGGCTCGCGCGCGCGCTCAAGGTCAGGCCCGCTTTCGCCCAGGGTCATCTCGATCTCGGAAATGCGTACGCAAGGCTCGGCGATCTCCGGAAAGCGGGGATCGGCTATCGCAAGGCGCTTTCGCTTGCTCCCGAACTGGCCGAGGCGCGTCATAACCTCGGCAATGTTCTGCACGCGATGGGCGAACACCAGGGCGCGCTGGAATGTTTCGACGCCATTCTGGCGCGCGATCCGGCGAACGCCGCCGCGCACTTCAATCGCGCAAACGTCCTCGTGGCGCTGGGGCGCGTCGGCGAAGCGGTGCCGGCGTTCGAGGCGGCGCTCGCCGCCAAACGCGACTTCGCCGAAGCGGCGAACAATCTTTCCACGGCCTTGATGCGTCTCAGGCGGCTGGACGAAGCGCTTGCGCGCAACCGCGAGGCGCTCGCGCTGCGCCCCGATCATCCCGAGTATGTGAACAACGCCGGCATGATCCAGGACGAGATGGGGCGTTTCGAAGAAGCGCTCGCCGCCTACGATCGCGCCATCGCGCTGCGCCCCGATTTTGCCGAGGCCTTTTACAACCGGGGCGAGACCTTGCGCAAGATGCGCCGCCCGGAAGAAGCGCTCGCGGCTTACGATCGCGCGCTTGTTCTCAGGCCCGACTACGCCGAAGCGCTCAACAACCGGGGCTTCGTGTTGCAGGACCTGCGAAGGTGGGACGAGGCGCTCGCGGCTTACGATCGCGCGATCGATCTTCGTCCCGATTATTCCAACGCGATCTGGAACCGCGCGATCTGCCGGCTGATGATCGGCGATTTTGCGCGCGCCTGGGACGGCTTCGAGGAGCGCTGGGGAAACCGCGGAACCGGACTGGTCAAACAGCGCTTCGCGCCGGAATGGGACGGCGGCGGACGGCCGGGCTCGCTCCTGGTGCTCAACGAACAGGGCGTCGGCGACGAAGTCTTCTGCGCCGGGATGCTGAACGACCTGACTGCCCGCGGGCTTGATGTGACGGCGCGAATCGACAGGCGCCTCCTTCCCCTGTTCGGGCGCTCCTTTCCCGGCATCGCTTTCTTTTCGGGCGATCTTCCGGCCGGGCAAAGGTTCGACGCGCAGATTTACATGGGCAGCCTGTGCCGCCACCTGCGACGGTCCGAAGCGGAGATCAGGAACGCCGCGGCGCCTTATCTGCGGGCCGATCCCGCGCGCGCCACACGCTTGCGCGAGCGCCATTGCGCCGGCGCGAAACTCGTCTGCGGCCTGTCCTGGGTCAGCAAGGGCGGCCGCGTGAGTTCGGAAAAGAGCCTGGCCCTTGCAATGCTGGCGCCGCTGCTGGAGCTGCCCGGGACGGTCTTCGTCGACCTCCAGTACGGCGACACCCGCGCCGAGCAGGCGGAGCTGCGCGCCCGCACCGGCCTCGCGCTCGCCACGGCGCCGGAGATCGACAATTTCAACGACCTCGACGGCCTCGCCGCGCTGATCGCTGCCTGCGACGTGGTGGTGACCGTGAGCAACACGACGGCGCATCTTGCCGCTGCGCTCGGCAAGCCGACCTTCGTCCTGCTGTCCTATGCGCCCGGGCTTTTGTGGTACTGGCAGGCGGACCGGAGCGATAATCCCTGGTACCCGAGCGTGCGCCTGTTCCGCCAGGGCTCCGCCGGGGACTGGACGCAGGTCGTGGCCTCGGTCCGGGCGGCGCTGGTTCAGCGATTGGCCAAGCCATGAAGCAACCGCGCGGAGGACCGCCGGGCGGGCCCGGCAAGACCCGGGTCAGCGCCGAACAGGCGATGGCGATGGCCGAGGCCGCCTTCGACCGCGGCGATCGGGCCGCTGCCGCGCAGATCTGCCGGATGATCCTCGGCGCCCTGCCCGGCTACTTCTTCGCCCTCAACCTGCTCGGCATCATCGAAGCGGAAGCGGGCCGTGCCGGCGAAGCGGCGGAGCTGTTCACGCGCGCCGCCGCGGCTAACCCCAGGGATGCCTCGGCGCACAGCAATGCCGGCAATGCACTCAAGGCGCTCGGCCGCCTGGACGAAGCCCTTGGCGCTTTCGACCGCGCCGCCGCCCTCGATGCGCGCCGTCCCGACATTCCCAACAACCGCGCCGCGGCGCTTCTCGCCCTCGGCCGTTCCGGTGAAGCGCTGGTTTCGGCCGACCGCGCCCTTGCCCTTGCCCCGGATTTCGCCGACGCGCACAACAACCGCGCCATCGCCCTCAAGGACCTAGGCCGCACCGCCGAGGCCGTCACCGCCTTCGATCGCGCCCTGGTACTTGCCCCGAAATTCGCCGAAGCCCATGCCAACCGCGCTACCCTGCTGCGCCGGTTGGTCCGGCGGGAAGAGGCTCTGACCGGTTTCGACACTGCCCTGGCGCTTCGTCCCGATCTTGCCGATGCGCTGGCCGGTCGCGGCGGCGTGCTGCTCGATCTTGCCCGCGCGGAAGAAGCGCTCGCCGCCTTCGACCGTCTGGCCACGCTGCGGGCCGACGACATGAACGCCCATCTGGGCCGGGCGCTGGCGCTGGTTCAGCTCGGCCGGCCGGACGAGGCGCTCGCCGCCGCCGACCGTGCCGCCGCACTCGCTCCCGATTCGGCCGAAGCGCACAATGCCCGCGGCATCGCATTGAAGGAAATGGACCGTCTGGAGGAGGCGCTCGCGGCCTACGACCGCGCCCTCGTCCTCAAGCCCGACCTCGCCGAGGCGATCAACAATCGCGGCTACATCTTTCAGCAGTGGGGTGAACTCGACCGGGCCCTTGCCTGTTTCGAACGCGCGCTTGCGCTGCGGCCCGACTACGAAAACGCCAGGTGGAACCGCACGCTGTGCCGCCTGCTGGCCAGCGATTTCGAACGCGGCTGGGACGGATTCGAGCTGCGCTGGGAAAACCGGCCGGGCGGAATGCGCCCGCCCCGCCTCACGCGCGAATGGACCGGCGCTGCCGGCACAGGGTCGCTGCTGGTTCTCAAGGAACAGGGCATAGGCGACGAGATATTCTATTCGGGCATGCTGCACGACGCGGCAAAACGCGCCGGTTCCCTTACGGCGTGCATCGAGCCGCGCCTGCTCGCGCTCTATCGGCGTTCCTTCGAAGGAATCCGTTTTGTCGCGCCCGCCGATATCGATGCGGCGGGATCGTTCGACGCGCAGATCTACATGGGCGATCTCTGCGGACATCTGCGCCGCACCGCCGACGATTTCGCCGGGGTGCGCCGGGGCTATCTCGTCGCCGATCCGGCGCGCGCGGCAGGGTTGCGCGCCCGCCTGGCCGACGGCCGGCTTGTCTGCGGCCTGTCATGGGTCAGCAAGAGCAGCAAGTTCGGCCGGGAAAAAAGCCTCGACCTCGCCGCCCTCGAACCCGTGCTGCGCCTGCCCGGCGTCCGTTTCGTCGATCTGCAATACGGCGACACTTCCGCCGAACGGAAGCGCCTGCGCGAGGCCACCGGGATCGAACTTACCAGCGTGCCGGAGATCGACAATTTCAAGGATATCGACGGCCTGGCGGCATTGATTGCCGCCTGCGATGTCGTTCTCACGGTCAGCAACACCACCGCGCATCTCGCCGCCGCGCTCGGCAAGCCGGTGCTGCTCATGGTGCCGACGCGCCCCATCTGGTACTGGCACCTGGAGCGGAACGACAGTCCCTGGTATCCGACCGTGCGGTTGTTCAGGCAGGACAAGGAAGGCGACTGGTCGCAGGTGATCGCGGCCGTGCGCGAAGCGCTGCGCGCGCCGCAGGACTTTGCGAAGAAATAGCGATCAGCGGTATTCGGTGGCGCGGATGGTGCGCGCCTTGGTGAGGATGACGTTTTCCAGCCGCGTTTCGGCGGTCGCCGTGGCGCGCCGCGTCATGAGCTTGCCGTCTTCGTTGCGGCGCACATACATCGCGATCTTGATATTGTCGGTGCGCAGGCTGCGTCCCAGGATATAGGCGGTGACGCGGAACTGGCTGCCCGGCTCCTCGTCCAGCGTGAACCAGTCGGTGATGATCACGCCGCCGAACGGATCGGCGCTTTCGAGCGGACCGAGCGCCAGCGTTTCCAGGGCCGCGCGCCACAGAAACAGGTTGACCGCCGCCACGCCGCCGGCAGCGTCGTTCTGTTTCTTCGGCCCGCCGATCGACAGTTCGCCGAACAGGGTGTCGCTGCCGCCGTCGAGACGCTCCATCACCTCGCGGTGACGCTTTTCCGATCCGTATTTGGGATAGTCCTGTTCCTTGTCCGTTTGCACGGCGCAGCCGGACGCAAGCACGCCGACGGCCAAGGCCCCGGCGGCGGAAATCAGAATCTTTGGCAGATTTTTCAGCATCTTCTGCACGCAAATGAAAGTGGCAGGCTAGAAATCAATCTAGCCTGCCACCGGGTAGTGAGTCCAGTTTTCCGTGGAAAACAGAACCTTGTCAGACGCTTAGAACTTCGCAGTCAGCTTGGCGATCAGGCCCTGGCCGTCGTTCTTCTTGACGCCCTGTTCCTTGATCTCGAAGTCGTACAGGCCGACGGCGCCGGTCAGACCGCCGCCGAAGTTGTAGCCGGCCTGCAGGCTGACTTCGTTGAACTTGTCCTTGGTGGCCTGGCCCGTCGTCGTGCCATCGGCGGTCAGGTAGTACAGGGCCACCTGCCACTTGCCGCCGTTGTAGCCGATACCGGCGTCGAAGGCCTTGGTCTTGGCGTCGGCCGCGCGCCAGTTCTTGTTGCGGGCGTAGCCGGCCGCGACGGTGATGTTGTTCATCTCA